>DATDKB010000158.1:0-11656 GCA_036520255.1 Rubrobacter sp.
CTACCCTAATCGCTCCCAACTTCCTCATCTTCGGGACCTGGCTCTCAATGGACGCGTTCGACCAGTTGTTATGGGTCGCCGGCGCTTACTTGCTCCTCCTACTACTCAAGCGGGCACGGCCGAGGCTCTGGCTCGCGTTCGGCCTGATCGCCGGCCTCGGGCTGCTGACCAAGCTCACCTTGCTGTATTTCGGCTTCGCGGTGTTCGTCGCGCTTCTACTTACCTCGGCCCGCCGGCAATTGCTGACGCCGTGGCCCTGGCTCGGCGGCGCGCTCGCCCTGGTCTTCTTGCTATCCTATGCCCTCTGGCAGGCTGCGCACGGATGGCCGACGCTCGAATTTTTTGCGAACTACGGCGCGAAGGTAGACCCTTCGTCGCCCGTAGAGTTCCTCGTGGAGCAGATCGTAACCATGCAGCCGCCGACGTTGCCACTTTGGATTGCCGGTCTCGTCTACTACCTCTTCGGTAGGGATGGCAGACCCTACCGCATGCTAGGTCGGATCTACGTCATCCTCTTCTTGGTGTTCCTGATCCAGAACGCCAGGTTCTACTTTCTAGCCCCGGCGTATCCGATGCTGTTTACGGCGGGTGCGACCGTGGCGGAGCGCTTCGTAAGGAGGCCCAGCTGGAGCTGGATAAAGCCAGCTTACGTGATCGTCCTCGCCGTATCGGGGCTCGGCGTCGCCCCGCTCACGGTGGTGCCTGCGCTGCCGGCCGAGACGCTAGCAGGGATCACGGGCTCCACCGGTGGTAATGCGGGAGTGCAGATCGAGACGAGGAAAGTAGCGCAGTTGCCCCAGAACTTCGCCGACCGTTTCGGTTGGAAGCAAATGACGGCGACGGTTCGTGGTGTTTACTATGGCCTCCCCGCTGACCAGAGGGCCGAAGCCTGCATCCTGACCGGCAACTACGGCGAGGCGGGGCTATAGATTCCTTCGGTCCCCCACAAGGTCTTCCGAACGCGATCAGCGGCCACAACAGCTACTTTATCTGGGGACCCGGAGACTGTACGGGAGAGGTCGTCATAAGCATAGGGGTTCCTCGCGAGGTTCTGGCGGAGGAGTTCGGGAAGACCGAACAAAGAGCTACCGTGAGATGCGAATACTGCATGCCCGACGAGAACGGTCTGCCGGTTTTCGTGAATCAGGGCCCGAGGAAGCCTCTCAGCGAAGCCTGGACGACGTTCAAGCATTACGATTAAGCCCGCGCGTTCGGATGGTTCGCGCGTACGTAATACAATAGGCGTGTGGGACTCGAAGGCGTAGGAAAACTCTTGATCGGCGGCGCGGTCGTACTGCTCGTGCTCGGCGGGCTATTCCTCCTGCTCGGCCGCCTCGGGATAGATCAGTTGCCCGGTGACCTGGTGTTCAAGCGCGGCAATGCCACCCTGTACTTCCCGGTAGGACTCATGATCGTGCTCTCCATCGTGGGCACCATCATCTTGAACCTGGTCTTCCGCCGCTAGAGTGCTCGTCTCAGAGCTCGACTACGAGCTTCCGGAAGGCCTGATCGCCCAGAGCCCGGCCGAACCGCGCGACGCCTCCCGCCTGATGGTGGTGGATGTGGGACGGGGCACGATAGCCCACCACACGTTCCGGGACCTGCCGGACTTCCTGCTGCCCGGCGACGCGCTCGTCCTGAACGAGACGAAGGTGCGCAACGCCCGCGTGGAGGCTAGAAAACCTACCGGCGGCGGCGTGGAGTTGCTCTTTCTGAAAGACCTCGGGCGGAACGAGGACGGCGCGTGGGAAGTCCTGGCCAGACCGAGCAAGCGTCTCAGGCCGGGGCTCGTGCTCTCGGCAGGCGGTGAGCAGTTGAGGTTGCTGAAGAGCCTCGGCGACGGACACTGGGCTGTCTCGGGTACCGACGTGCCCGGCCTGCTGAGGCGTAGCGGCAGGATGCCGCTTCCGCCTTACATTCACCCGACGCCCGAAACGGAGGAGCGCTACCAGACCGTCTACGCGCGCAACGAGGGTTCGGCCGCGGCGCCGACGGCCGGTTTTCACTTCACCGATAGGGTTCTCGGTGACGCGGAGCGGGCCGGGGTGGAGATCGCCAGGATCACGTTGCACGTCGGGGTCGGGACTTTCATGCCGGTAAGGACCGAGAGGCTCGAAGAGCACACTATGCACGCGGAATACTACAGCTTGCCGCAGGAGGCGGCCAAGATCGTGCACGACGCGCGGCGGGTGGTCGCGGCGGGCACGACCGTTGCCCGCACCCTTGAGACGTGGGCCGGGACAGGGGAGTTGGAAGGTGAATCGACGCTCTTCGTGTATCCTGGCTACCGTTGGCTTGCTGTGGATGCGCTGCTAACGAACTTCCACCTGCCGCGCTCCACCCTGCTCGCGATGGTGATGAGCTTCGGGGGCAAGGGCTTGGTGAGGGAGGCGTACATGACGGCCGTACGCGAGCGTTACCGCTTCTACTCGTTCGGGGACGCGATGCTCCTCCTCGACGGCGGGCGGCAACGGTAGGGTCGCCCGTCTCCATAGAGGTGGTCGCCCGCGATGGCGAGGCACGCGCAGGTACCCTCTACACGCCGCGCGGGCCCGTGGAGACCCCGGTCTTCATGCCCGTCGGGACCAAGGGCACGGTCAAGGGGCTTACGCCTAAAGACCTGCGCGAGGTCGGCGCCGGCATCGTGCTCGGGAACACATACCACCTGTACCTCAGGCCGGGTTCTGGCCCCGTAAAGCAAGCTGGCGGGCTCCACGGTTTCATGGGCTGGGACGGTCCTATCCTTACGGATTCAGGCGGCTACCAGGTATTCTCGCTCGCCGAGACGCGACGTATTTCGGAGGAAGGCGTCGAGTTCGCGTCTGTCTACGACGGCTCGCGCCACGTCTTCACGCCTGAGTTGACGACGCGGGTGCAGGAGGAACTTGGATCCGACGTGGCCATGATCCTGGACGAATGCCCGCCCGCCAACGCGGCCCGCGAATACCACGAGCAGTCGCTCAGAAGGACAGCGCGGTGGGCGCAGCGGTGCAAGGAGGCGCACATAAAGGAAAACCAGGCGCTCTTCGGGATTGTGCAGGGCGGGTTGCACCCCGACTTGCGGGAAGAGAGCCTCGGGCTGACGGCCGAGATCGGGTTCGACGGCTACGCTGTGGGGGGACTATCCGTCGGCGAGTCGCGGGAGGAGATGCTCGAGACGTTGGCCCTTACAGCGCCGCTGCTGCCGGCCGACAAGCCGAGGTACTTTATGGGAATAGGGGACCCGGTCGGCATCCTGCAGGTCATCGCGCTCGGGGTGGATATGTTCGACTGCGTGCTACCGACGCGCCTCGCCCGCCACGGTGCCGCCTTCACCCCCGCTGGCCGCCTCAACCTCAAGAACGCCCGGTACCGCACCGACTTCGGGACCCTAGATCCCGAATGCTCTTGCGAGACGTGCGCCGGCTATAGCAGAGCTTACCTGGCGCATCTCGTGAGGGAAAATGAGCTGCTCGGCCACAGGCTACTCACGCTTCACAACGTCCGGTTCACCGCGAACCTCTGCCAGCGGGCGCGCCGCGAGATTCGGGCCGGCCGGTTCGGGGACTGGTCGCGGTCCTGGGTCTCTCGCTATACGGGCTCTGATTCTTAGGGAATCAGCCATCAGGGCTCGGCCGTCAACTTCTTGTTTTGGCTGATCGCTGAATGCGGCTGGCGATGGCAAAGGTCTCAGGAACTTCTCCCTCAGGATCGCTTTATCTGGCCGCTCGTAACAGCCCGATGTAAAGCGCGAACATCAAGGCGAGGAATATCAAGTGATCGAAAGGCGAGGATTCTCCCGTGGCCGTGCCGAAGACGCTCAGTACCGCCCCGAGGAGGAACACGGCCGAAGCGATCAGGCCGACGACGCCGAACCAGCGGGGCAGTAGCCGGTTCTGAGCAGCGCGAGCGCCGATGCGCCGGTAAAAGCGGTTACCGCGAAAACGATCGGGACCTTCGCCTGCAGCTCGAACAGCGTCAACACGGCGGAGCCTACTCCTGTGCCTGCCACGCGAACCAGGGCTGTCTCCGCCGCGGTGGACGCCAGTCCAAGGACCGCGAACACCGTATCGTTGACCAGCACCGCAATCGCCCCGGCCCGTTCGCCGGCTTCCTGCAGACGTCCTACGAGCGCGCGGCGACGAAAGGCACGAAAGCGAGTAGCCCTATGCCGTTTATCACTTCGCTGAGAAGCACCCTCGTGCGGTGGTCGTCGAAATAGGCAGCGACGGTGGCCGGGGAACCACCGGCCGGCCCAGGGCTCTGCAGCACCACGTCCGCGAGGTACGAGGCCACGAATACCAGCCCGGCGCTGCCGGCCACGCGCAATGCCCCTCGCGCACCAACGTCGAGTCGTTCTCCGGCCCGGCTTGCTACCAGGGTATCGTAACACCGTGCGCAACATCCGAGGCGTATGGCTCTTATTGCCTGCAACCGCGGTCAGGATTAACGGCTGCAGCGAGGACCTACACTTCCAGGACAGATAAGCTAGAATGATCCTCCGAGCGTATGGGTAGTCGTCGAAACAACCTTATCGTGCTGTCGTTGGTGGTCGTCCTTCTCGGGGTGGCTGCCTACTTCATCTTCTTTAACGAGCCCGTCACGGAGTCGACCCAGCTTGGCCTCGACCTTCAGGGCGGCGTCAGCGCGCAGCTGGAGGGTTCCCAGACCGGTGGGGGCAAGGTTACGCGCGAAGAGATACAGCAGGCGGCGGACCTGATCCGGCAGCGCATAGACCGCCTCGGCGTCGCCGAACCCGACGTTCGGGTGCAATCCGAAGACCAGGTCGTTGTCCAGATCCCCGGCGTCAAGAACCCCGACGAAGTGATCCGCATAATCGGAAGCACCGCACAGCTCGGCTTCTACCAGGTCCTTGCTGCAGACCCGCAGCCGAACATCCCAGACGACGAGATCGCTGCGACCAGGAAAGACATAGAGGAAACCCTCAAGGACGACGACGCTTACGAGAAGGGTAAAACGAAGATCCTCTTCGAAGAGACCCCCGCTATAGAGGGCAACGGTACCGACGTCAACGGGTACATCGTTCGCCAGAACCCCGACATGACCGGCGATTCGCTCAAGCAAAACGGGGCGACCGTCGAGTTCGACCAGACTAGCGGAAAGCGCATAGTGAGCCTCGAGCTAACAGCCGAGGGCGGCAGACAGATGGGCGAGCTTACCCAGAACATGCTGGCCGACGCGGCCGCGAGCGGGGAACCGGCGCTCCTGGCCATCGCTCTCGACCAGGACATCCAGAGCGCCCCGCAGGTCCAGGAGCCGCTGGGGCAGAACATCTCCATCTCCAACGATGGCCTTCCCGATGGCCTTCCCGAAGACGAGGCAAAGCAGCTAGAGACCGTGTTAAACACGGGCGCGCTGCCCGTGAACATGAAGGTGATCTCCGAGACCACCGTCGGCCCGACGCTTGGCTTCAGGTCCCTCAGGAGCGGGCTACTGGCCTCGGTCGTGGGCTTCGGGCTCGTGCTTTTGCTGCTGCTCGTGATCTACAGGGCTTTAGGCGTCGTGGCGGACCTTGCGTTGCTCATCTACGCGTTTCTGTTGTGGGGGCTCATCGTAATCATCCCGATCACGGTGACGCTGCCGGGAATTGCGGGCATCGTGCTCTCCATCGGCGTTGCGGCTGATGCGAACGTCGTGATCTTCGAGCGTATCAAGGAGGAGATCAGGCGCGGCAAGACGCCGCGCAGCGCCATCCAGGCCGGCTACGACAAGGGCTTCAGGGCCATCCTGGACGGTAACATAACTACCCTGATCACGGCGTTCATCCTGTTCGCGCTCTCGAGCGGATCGGTGCGTGGCTTTGCGGTGTTGCTCGCCATCGGCGTCGTGCTCTCGATGTTCACGGCGATCGTGATCACCCGCGCCCTCCTAGGCATTCTGGCCGACCGCGGCATTCACCTCTCGCCCGCGCTGATGGGAGTGTCAAAGTCAAGCGTCGCAACGACAGAGCAGGCGAGGGTGAGGTAGGGTGTTCGAGAACGTAGATTTCGTCGGTGGCTGGAAGCTTTACTTCTCGATCTCCGGCGTCTTGTTGCTCGCCGGCGCAGTGGCGATAGCGCTCGGCGGACTCAACCTCGGGATAGACTTCCAGGGCGGCGCGCAATTCACCGTCGCCAACGCCGAGCGCCAGCTAAGCGACGGGCAGATCCGAGCCGCGCTGCCGGGCGAGATAGCCGCGGAAGCGGTCATCACGACCTTGGGTCAGAACGGCTACGAGATAAGGACCCCGGTCATCAGCGGGCAGGAGGAGCAGGGCCAGATCCGGGACTCCCTTAGCGAGACCTCCGGGGGCGAGGTCAGTGTCACGACCGTGAGTCCGGCCTTCGGCCAGCAGCTGCGGAATCAGGCTCTGCAGGCCGTGGTGGCCGCCCTTCTCATTATCGTGGCGTTCATCAGCTTGCGGTTCGAGTTCGCCTTCGCCCTCGCCGCGATGGCGGCGCTCGTGCACGATATCTTGATGACGATAGGTTTCTACGCCGTCGTCGGCAGGGAGGTCAGCCTCGTTACCGTGGTCGCCGTTCTTACCGTGCTCGGGTATTCTATCTACGACACCATAATAATCTTTGACAGGATCAGGGAGAACGCGCCGACCGTAGGCTACAACCGACGACGCTTCGACGAGATGATCAACCGCTCCATCCGTCAGGTGGTGAGGCGTTCCATCTACACCTCCATCTTCACCCTGATCCCCATAACGGCGCTCCTTATCTTTGGGGAATCGACCCTGAGCGACTTTGCCTTCGCCCTTTTGGTAGGCATCGTCGCGGGAACGTACAGCTCTATCTTTATCGCCTCGCCGGTCCTCTCGCTCTACAAAGCCTGGCGGGCCAACGCAACCCGCAAAGCGCCCCAGCGCGCCTGACGACAGCACGGCGCCTTGTAGGCGCACTTGAGTATGCTTCACCTACGCTTGTCAGGACGCCGCTTCAGGCCTCGCCAGCATCTGCTTCAGAGCCCGCCTGCACGGGACCGTGTTTTGGCTTTCTCTGCGGGCGTGCCGAGTCCCCTCCCTCGTGATTCCCGTGAAGGCGGGAATCAAAGGCTCAAGCAAATGATTCGTGTTCGACGGAGGGCCTGTTCGGGCGTTCCAGCGGTGTGGATGGTCTGCGATGACGCGTGACCGGAGACTCGAACGTGGTCCCGTCGCGCAGCGCCGCGCACGGGAGGTTTACTCGTCGTCCGGTTTACGCGGCTCCCGGGTCGTTTCTTGAGCCGCCGGGTTGTCTTCCGGCGGCTTGCGCTATTATGTGGGAGGTGAGACTCAACCAAGGGAGGTTTTCATGCGTGGGACGGTGGGCGAGACGCTGGAGCGTTTGATCCTCTTGCAGATAGGTGCCGCCGCGGCGACGCGCGACAAGGTGCAGGAGATTGTAGACTCGCTCATCGAGCAGGGTCGCATGGAGCGTGAGGAGGGTCGCACCGTTGTCGACGACGTGATGAACCGTGCCCGCGAGCGCTCCACTGGGGCGCGTTCTCTGGTTGACGCCTCGGTGCAGCAGGGCTTGAGGAGGACTGGTCTTCCGACCAGGGAAGACTACGAAGACGCTGTGTTCAGGATCGAACAGCTTGAGCACAGGGTGAGGATGCTCGAGGACCGCCCCGCGCCGCCGCCTCCGCCAGCCGGGGAACCCGAGATTCCGCCGGAGCCCAGGGATACCCCGGAGACGCCGCCGGGTCTATAGCGGACCCGTAACCGCGCGCGTGGACAACCGGGGGCTATCCCGGGCGGGCCGCTTGGGGAATCTCAGGCGCTTCTCCCAGATCAGCCGCGTCCTCGTCCGCCACGGCTTCGGCTTCGTCTTCGACGTAAGGCGGGATCGAAGGGAGAAGAAGGGCCTGCAGGAGTTCCTTGCGCCCAACTTCGGCGTGAGGCTGCGCCGCACCCTCGACGATTTGGGCCCGACCTTCGTCAAGTTCGGTCAGGTTCTCAGTACCCGCTCCGATATCCTGCCTGAGGGGGTCCTCTCCGAGCTACAGAAGCTCCAGGATACCGCCAGGCCCATGCCCGCCGGGGTGGCGCAGGGGATAATCGAGCGAGAGCTGGGTGCACCCGTCGATGAGGTTTTCGCCTCCTTCGACCCCATGCCGCTTGGCTCCGCGAGCATCGGGCAGGTTCACAAGGCCGTGCTGCGAGGGGAGGAGACCGTTGCGGTCAAAGTGCAGCGGCCCGAGGCGCCCAGCAGGGTGGCTGGGGACCTCGAGCTCATGCGGGATTTCGCCGCGTTGCTAGACCGAAGGTTCGGGCGCCGGCTCTTCGTGGACGTTAGCGGCCTCGTGGCCGAGTTCGAGGTCGTGATCAGGCGCGAGCTCGACTACTCCACTGAAGCAGAGAATGCCCGCCGCTTCGGCGCAAATTTCGCCGGCACGGAGGTGGTTGTCCCCGGGATCTACCTCGACCTCTCGACCTCCAAGGTGTTGACCGAGGAGTTTATCGAGGGGACAAGATTCAGGGATATCCGTCCGCTCTCCCTCACGCCCTCGGAGCGGCGCCGCGTCGCCACGATGGGGGCGGACGCGATCTTCAAGATGGCATTCGAGGACGGGTTCTTCCACGGCGACCCCCACCCGAGTAACCTGCTCTTGACACCTTCCGGCGACCTCGCGCTGCTGGACTTCGGCATGGTCGGATACATGAGCCAGGGCGACATCGATGCCCTCTCTAGGCTGTTCATCGCCGTGATTCAACGCGACGCCTCGGCGGCCTTGCGGGGACTCGAGCGCCTCGGCGTGACCTACGCCACCGAGGTCCGCGGCGACCTCGTGCGCGACTTGCGGGAGTTCCTCAACAAGTACTCCGGGCTCTCCGTGGGGGAGGTCACGCTCGGTCAAGCGCTCTCCGAGCTCATCGCGCTCGCCCGTCGCTACAGGCTCAGGATGCCGCCGGTCTTTCCCCTGCTCACCAAGGCGCTAGTCACCGCCGAAGGCCTCGCCCGCTCCATAGACCCGACCATCAACGTCTACGAGGTCGCCAGGCCGTACGCCCGGAGGCTCCTCTCGGAGCGCTTTCGGCCAGGCACCGTCCGCGAGGTCGTCGAGGAGCACACGCTGGAGTATGCCCGTTACGCCGAGGAGTTGTCCGATCAGGTAAGCCTCATCCTGACCGAGTTCGCCGACGGTGAAATCGAGGTTCAGCTCGAGCACGGTGGCCTCGACGAACTGCTTGGTAGCGCGGATGTTCTCGCCAACCGGCTCGTCTTCGCCGTCGTTACCGCGGCCATGTTCGTCGGATCATCGATGCTTGCCGCTTTCGACGTTGCTGGACCAGACGTGCCCGTGTTAGGCGCGCCCCTGATCAGCTCCGTCGGGTTTGCGCTGGCCCTCGTCCAGACCGCGATCCTGCTGACGATAATCTTCAGGTCAGGAAGGATTTAGGTTTCAAGCTTTACGTTGGGCCTTCGAATGGACCGTAAGTTCGTAATATGAGGATAGACCTGTGTAACGCTGGTCTGTCGATGCTTGTGACCTGATGCCTGAAACCTTACTGGTATAATTTCGCTATGGAACCTGTCCGCACGGAGGAACGTCCTAAGGCCATCCCGGCGCCGGGCGTGAACATCTCTTCTCTTATCGAGAAGGTGTCGGCGTACGGGCCCGAGGGCACAGAGGAGTTGATCGCCGACGCCTACAACGCGGCCCACGCTGCGCACAGGGGGCAGGTCCGAAAGAGCGGCGAACCTTTCGTCTACCATCCGCTCGCGGCCGCGGACGTTCTGGCGGAGTTACGCCTCGATCCGACTACCATCGCGGCCGCTTTGCTGCACGACGTTCTCGAGGACACGAGGATGACTAAAGAGGAGCTGGCGGAGCGGTTCGGGCACGAGGTCGCTGAGATCGTGGACGGGGTAACGAAGCTGAAGCGGCTGCCTTCAGGAAACCTGGAGGAAGCGCAGGCCGAGTCCTTACGGAAGATGATCGTGGCGATGAGCCGCGACGTGCGGGTCATCATTATCAAGCTCGCCGACAGGCTGCACAACATGAGGACCGTCGCCTACCTCAAGCGTGAGACGCAGTTGAAAAAGGCGACGGAGACGTTGGAGATCTACGCGCCGCTCGCCCACAGGCTTGGAATTTACTCCATAAAATGGGAGCTGGAGGACCTCTCTTTCGCCACCCTCCACCCGCGTCGCTACGAGGAGATCAAGAGCCTCGTCGCCGCTCGCCGCGGGGACAGGGAGGCGTTCATAAACGGGACGGCGGCCGAGCTTTTGCGCCACCTGCGCGAGACGGGCATTGAGGCCGAGGTGCACGGGCGGGTCAAGCACTTCTACTCCATCTACAACAAGATGGTGCACCGAAACAAGGAGTTTAACGAGATCTATGACCTCGCCGGACTCAGGGTCGTGGTCGGGGACGTGCGCGATTGTTACGGGGCGCTCGGGGTTATTCATTCGATCTGGAAGCCCATCCCGGGGCGCTTCAAAGACTACATAGCGATGCCGAAGTTCAACATGTACCAGTCGCTGCACACTACGGTCATGTCGAACGAGGGGAAGTTGCTGGAGATCCAGATCCGGACCTCCGAGATGGACACGACCGCCGAGTTCGGCATCGCGGCCCACTGGATGTACAAGCACGGCCTCACCGACCGTCAGGTGGACCGGCTGACGTGGCTTAAGAGCATGATGGAGTGGCAGAGGGAGACGACCGACTCCACGGAGTTTATGGAGTCCTTGAAGGGCGAGCTGGTCGCCGACGAGGTCTTCGTTTTTACGCCGAAGGGCGACGTGGTCAGCCTTCCGAGCGGTGCCACCCCGATAGACTTCGCCTACCACGTTCACACCGAGGTCGGCCACCGCACCATAGGGGCCAGGGTGAACGACAGGATCGTCCCGCTCGACTCCGAGCTTGTCTCGGGCGACAGGGTCGAGGTCATCACGGGCAAGAACTCGGGGCCTAGCCGCGACTGGCTGGCCGTGGTCCAGAGCGGCAGGGCACGCAACAAGATCCGCCAGTTCTTCAACAAGGCCGACCGGGAGGACAACGTTAGCCTGGGGCGCGAGAAGATACTCGCCCTCCTGAAGCGGCAGCGAATAGGGAAGGTCCCTTCCGGCATCCTGGAGGACGTGGCCCGCACGACCAACCACCCCTCGCCAGACGACATGTTCGCCGCCGTTGGTGCCGGCGTGCTCTCCGCTGACAACGTGTCAGGACGCATAGTAGATCAGGTACGCCCCAAGGAAGAAGAGCAGCCCAGGGCGCAGACCCCCGCGCTTACCCCGCTTCCCCTCCCTGGTGAAGCCGGTGAGACCGACGAGCAGACCGGGGTGCGTGTCGTCGGGTCGACTGGCATCCTGACCAGGCTTGCCCGGTGCTGCACGCCGATGCCGGGCGACAACATAGTCGGGTACGTGTCGCTCGGACGTGGCGTTGTGGTCCATTCGGCGGGCTGCGTGAACGCCAGGGCGCTCCAGGCCAGGGATCCCGAGCGGTTCGTCGAGGTCGAGTGGAGCGGGGGGACGGACAAGCTCTTCACAGTCGAGTTGCTCGTGGAGGCGCTCGACAGAATGCACCTCCTCAAGGACATTACGTCCACCATCTCGGATGCCGGCGTGAACATACTTTCGGCGCGGGTCGACACCATCGAGGACAGGACCGCCCTCAGCCGGTTCGCGTTCAAGGCGGCGAGCGTGCAGCACGTCGAAGAGGTAATACGCAA
>DATDKB010000159.1:0-4283 GCA_036520255.1 Rubrobacter sp.
GCGATAGGGTAGCCCAGAAGGCTTGCAGGGTCGCACTTCTTCATCCGAGTGCGCGGAGAAACCGTTTGGAAAATCGGATTGGGTCCCGGATCGGAGCTCTCAAGACCTCCAAGAGGGGCCGAAGGAGTCCCGATCGGTCGCTTCTTGGCGGCAAAGACCCACGGTTGAGAAACCTTCGGTTATTTTCCAAGCAGTTGCGGAAGGGGCGTTCTGCGCAGTTCGTCTGTGGGGGTTCTCCGAAGTTGCACGCTCTCTGTCCGGTGACGGGCCGGGCACGCCGATTCGCACATCGATTATCGGCAGGGTTCTTCGGGAGCCGTCTCCCCCGTCTCAAGCCGACGGTTCGAAACCCCGCCCGTTTGGGCAGTACGAAGATTCGCCTGTTGGTGCGAGAATAAGGCTGGTCGCACGGCAGCAAGATACTCGGGAGGCATACACAGTGCAGAAGTCCGATCATTGGGACATGCTGCGCGCCAGGGATGGCGGCGAGCAGCGGGTCACGCCCCTGGAGCTGTTCTTCGATCTAGTCTACGTCTTCGCCATAACCCAGCTCTCCCACCTGCTCTTGGACCACCCGACAGTCGGGGGGGCACTTCAGACGCTCTTCCTGCTGCTCGTGGTCTGGTGGGCTTGGCAGTACACGACCTGGTTCACCAACTGGTTCGATCCCGATGCGCTCTCAGTACGTCTGATGCTTGGCGCCGTGATGCTCGCCAGCCTGGTAATGTCGGTTGCAATTCCGGAAGCCTTCGGCGAGCAGGGGCTGATGTTCGCCTTGGCCTACGTTGCGATACAGTTGGGGCGCACTGGCTTCGCGGTGCTCGCCTTGGGTGCGTCCCATCCGCTCGGTGGTGGGTTCCGGCGGATACTCGCGTGGTTCGCGGCGTCCGGGGTGTTGTGGGTGGCGGGGGGCCTCCTCGAGGGCGAGGCGCGCTACGTACTGTGGCTGCTCGCGTTGGGCGTGGACTACGCTGGCCCGGCGGCCGGCTACCGGACGCCGGGGATGGGTCGCTCGCGCACGGAGGAGTGGACCATCGAGGGGGCGCACTTCGCCGAAAGGTGCCAACTGTTCGTTATCATCGCCCTAGGCGAGTCCATCCTGGTTACCGGCACGACCTTCGGCGAGGCAGAAGCCTCAGCCGCCGCCGTGGCCGCCTTCGGGGTGGCCTTCCTCGGCAGCGGAGCGCTGTGGTGGATCTACTTCGCCCGCAGCGCGCACGACGCCAGCGAGACCATCGTCCACTCGGAGGACCCTGGCAGGCTGGCCCGCTCGGCATACACTTATTTCCATCTGCCAATGATCGCTGGCATCATCGCCGTGGCGGCCGCCGACGAGCTCACGGTCGCCCATCCCGGCGACCCCGGCACGTTCGCCTCCATCTCGCTGACCCTTGGCGGCGCGGCGTTGTTCGTGGCCGGGCATGGGGTCTTTCTGTGGGCAGTCTCCGGTCGGATGCCCTGGTCACGCATGGTGGCGGTCGTCGCCCTGGCTGCACTCGCGCCGGTGGGCTCTGCGGTACCGGCGCTCTCCCTAGCCGGCGCGGTGGTCCTGATCGTGGTACTGCTCGCGATCGGTGACTGGGCGACGTATTAGAGGCAGAGGCGCCCGCGTTCGTCCCGCAAGGCACCCGCGTAAGCCTGTCACGATATTCACCCGAGTTGGCGAAGACTAGACCATCTTCCTGGTAGAGGGAGCCGAGCTTATCCATCTCGGTTAACTGACCCGGCTCGGCGAGAGCCCGAGGGGTTCACCGGTTTCGTCGAGGAGCAAGCGCGGCGGTTGTCCGAAACCGGATCCAAGGATCCTTGACAGGCATCGCCGCCGCGCCCTACGATCGCAGAACCATGCGGGTCCCGTCCTTCGAAAGGGGAAACACGTGTCGAGCAATAACGGCGTCGTAAGGAAGGACACAATCGGTGAAGACAACAGGACCTTGACCGAGCGCCCTGATCCGGGAGCGTTGAGCGGTCCGCTGGCCGGAGTCAGCTTCGTCGCCGGCCTGGTCGGGGCGATAACTCTGGCCGACTCTCCCTATCCGCGCCCGGGCTCGGAACCGGCGGAGATCCGACGGTACTTCAGAGGGAATCCCCGCGCAGCTCGGGTCAGCGTGGTCGGCCAGCTGATCTCGGCGGCCTCGCTGGCGCGGTTCACGGCCTCGGTGGCGAGGATGGCCACCGGATCGGACCGGGAGGCGCGAGGGCTGCGGGCCGGGGCGATCGCAGCCGGTGGGCTCGCCGCCGCGTCGCTGGCGACCTCGGCGCTCTTAAGCGCGGCGCTCACCAGTAGCCGGGGCGAGCAGGACGCGCGTGCCGCCGACATGCACCGGCTGATGTTCGCCGTAGGCGGGCCGGTGCATAGCGCTGGCTTCGGGGTCCTAATGGGCGTCCTCGGGCGGGCCGGGCTCCCCGCCGGCGAGCTTGCCCCGATCGCTGGCGATAGCGGGATACGTCTCAGCAGCAGCGGGCGTGTTGTCGCTGTTTTACTTCGTGACGGAGCGCGCGGTTTGGTTCATTCCGGTTGGGCGGTTCTCGGGGTTGTTGGTCAGCGGCATCGTTGGTGCCCGGCTCAGCCGCCGTTGGAGCTAGCGTCAACTCGGCGATCGGTTGGGGCCAGAACCGAGGTTCCGGTGCGACGGATAACATGAGAAGCACACGTCTCGGAAGGAGTGTGGAGACTCTTCGACAAATAGCGACACTCATTCCGCGACACGGAACAGACCGGAGGAGACCTAGAGGCCAACGATGAACGGGTAGAGGTTTGGGAACGACCGGTCCTTGGGCGGCGGAGACGAGCCGCATCGTAGAAAGGGAGGTGAGCATGGAAGACCATCCAGACATCCGCATCATCGCCGTGCCTTACGACTCGGGGCACCCCGGCCTACGGATGGGCGCGGGCCCCGGACACCTTCTGAACAACGGCGTCGCCGAAGGGCTGCGGTCGGAGGGCCGGGTGCCGAGCATCGCGACCGTGCGACATGAAAGCGACCCACCGGCCGAGGTGGCTACCGCCTTCGAGCTGGATGGGCTGGTCTCAAATCAGGTGCGTCGGGCTCTAGTTGAGGACCTGTTCCCGCTAGTGCTATCGGGCAACTGCAACACCGCCGCGGTGGGGTCGCTCGCGGGCGCCGGTCCCGAAGGCCTGGGCGTCGTCTGGTTCGACGCCCACGGAGAGTTCAACACGCCGGAGACGACCACGACCGGCTTCATCGACGGGATGGGCCTGGCTATAGTCGTAGGGCACTGCTGGAAGGCGATGGCAAGGGGTGTGCCCGGTTTCTCCGCGGTGCCCGAGGAGAACGTGGTGATGGCGGGGGTCCGGGAGGTGGAGCCGGCGGAGCAGGAGCGGCTGGACGCTTCCAGGGTCACCGTCGTCGGCGCGGATCTAATCGAGAAGCAAGGGTTGTGCCGGGCGCTCGCGGCGGCCCTGAATGACCTAAAGACCAGGGTAGGTAGGGTCTACGTGCATCTGGACTTGGACGTCCTCGACGCCGGGAAGGTCGGCAAGGCCAACGAGTTCGCCGTCGAAGGCGGGCCCGACGCAGAGGAGGTCCAAGCGGCGCTCGGTATGGTCCGCGAACGTTTCGAGGTGGTCGCATTCGGCATCGCCTCCTACGATCCAACGTTCGACGTCGAAGGACGGATCCTGCGCGTGGCCATCGCGAGCGCGAGGGCGCTGACCTACCTTAGGAGTACCACGGGTTAGGTGAACGGCTGCGGTCTACCGTCGGAGGCGGCCGCTTATCGGGGAGACCATTAACGCCATTAGTACCAAGAGCCATACGCTCGTCAGTCAAGTGACTCGACACAGTCCGCAATGCGCTATGGGAGCTAGCTTCCCGAGGTTTGTCTACACCAGTAGTACATCAACCCACGCGAACAGCGGCGAACAGTCGCGAATGTCGCCAGAGCCAAAACCCTTATTTTGCAGGTATGTCTGAACACTTGCGAACATCCACGATGATAGTGCCCTGACTTTGCACGGCGGAGGGCAGGGGTTCGAATCCCCTCGGCTCCACTTCGGTAGCTACCACAGATGAGCGGTTACCCCATTCTACGCCCAACTTAATTTGTTGGGACGACTTAAGGAGCAGCAGGCAATCAGTGTGCGTTTGCGCAACTCCGAGAGCGGGTACGCCGATAAACACAGAGCAAGACAGAAGCAGTAAGGAACGTCTTTGGCTATTCGCCTCAACCAAGAAGCCGTAGTACACGCGCAGAACCTGATCTAGGGGCGGCAATACGAGAGTAACAGCGAGTGGAATGAGGTGCAGCCTTCCGCAGAG
>DATDKB010000160.1:0-10119 GCA_036520255.1 Rubrobacter sp.
CATCGAGGCCCACGTCGGCGGCTACGACGAACACGAGCCCGGCCGCGGCGATCCCGAAGTGCTGCACGGAGATGCCGGCCTCGCGCACAAGGCGCCGGCCGCGGCCGAGATCTTCGTCGTCCGGCGAACCGATGCACACGACCATCGCCGCCCGCCCAGCGCGGCCGTCGGTACAAGGAATCTCCATCGCCACGTTCTGCCTGAGCGCGACGCATCGAACACCGGCTCCCGGGTCGAAGCCCGTAACCTGGGTGCCCGCGCCCTCGGGCGCGAAGGTGTTGCGCACAAAGACTTCTATACCGGCCTCCTCGGCCGGTTCCATGGTCCTAGGATGGAGGACCTTCGCGCCGAGCCCAGCGAAGACCCCGGCCTCCCTGTAGGAGAGGCGCGGCATAAGGGAGGCGCTGGGTACCAGGCGCGGGTCGGCGTCAAGAACACCGTCTACGTCGGACATGATCCAGACTTCTTCCGATCCGAGCGCCCTCCCGAGCACGGTCGCCGAAAGGTCCGACCCCCCCCTGCCGAGCGTGGTCGGCAGCCCAGCGGGCGAGCGCCCCACGTATCCAGGCACGACCGCGATGAGCCCATGCTCTAACAGGGGTGTTACGTGGCGCGCTGCGCGTTCGCCCGTAGCGGCAACATCGACTTCGGCCTCCCCGAAGTTGCCGTCAGTGGCTATGGGATCGGCAGCGACCGCAGAAGCCGGTGTGCCATGGGCGCTGATCGCGCCGGCCAGTATCTCCGCCGAGAGGCGCTCGCCGTAGACCGCGATCTCATCCCTTCGCGCCTTGAGGTTATCGGATGGGGCCCCTATAACCCTTTCGAGCTCGCAGAGGAGGTCCACTATCTTTCCCTCGACCTCGGGCAGGCGCTCCGCGTCCACAGCCTCGCGGGCCGCGAGCAGGTGACGCTCGGCGAGCGAGCGCCTGAGCTCGGCGACGGAGCCCTCGCGCGCCCTCTCCATGAGGGCCTGCCTCACCCAATTTGAGCTCATCCTGGCGTAGCCGAGCAGGGTGTCGGTGGTGCCGCCCATCGCGGAGACGACGACGGCCACGGGCTGCTCCTTGGCGGCCTCGGCAACGATGCGGGCGGCGCGGACGAACTCTGCGCCGCCCCCGACCGAGGTGCCCCCGAACTTTATGACGAGGGGCCTCTCCAAGGCTCACGCCCCGTTCAAGGCGCTGTCGAGGTCGTACAGGATATCGTCGATGGACTCGAGGCCGACGGAGAGCCTCACGTAGTCGTCGGTGACGCCGGTGGACTTCTGCTCGTCCACGGAGAGCTGCGAGTGGGTCGTTGAGGCCGGGTGTATCACGAGGCTCTTCGCGTCGCCCACGTTCGCGAGAAGGCTGTGCAGCTCGAGCCCGTCGATAAAGGTCTTCCCGGCATCCAGGCCGCCGTCGATGCCGAAGCCGAGGATCGCGCCGAAGAGCCCTTCCCTGTGGTATCTGGCCGCCACCTCGTGCGAAGGATGGCTTTCGAGGCCCGGGTAGTTCACCCAGTTGACCTTCGGATGGTCCCGCAAGAACTCGGCTACGGCCTGCGCGTTCGTCGAGTGGCGCTCCATCCGCAAGGGAAGCGTCTCTAGGCCCTGCAAGAACAGGAAGCTGTTGAACGGGCTTATGGCCGGACCCCAATCCCTAAGCATCTGGACGCGGGCCTTTAGGATAAACGAGAGCTCGCCTAGGGTCGGGTAGATCTCCAACCCGTGGTAGGAGGGGTCGGGCTCCGTAAAGCCGGGGAACTTGCCGTTGTCCCAGGGGAAGTTTCCGCCGTCCACAATGACGCCGCCGATGGAAGTGCCGTGTCCCCCGATAAACTTTGTCGCCGAGTGGACCACGATGTCAGCCCCATGCTCCAACGGGTTTACCAGATACGGCGAGGGCAGGGTATTGTCGATGATCAGGGGTACGCTGGCATCGTGTGCCACCGCAGCGGCCCCCTCGATGTCCAGGGCGTTGAGGGCGGGGTTACCTACGGTCTCGGCGTAGACGGCCTTCGTCCTGTCGGTGATCGCCGCGCGCAGGGCGTCGAGGTCCCTGGAGTCGGCGAACTTCACGTTTATGCCGACCTTGGGCAGGGTGTAGTGGAAGAGGTTGTAGGTACCGCCGTAGAGCGCCGCCGCGGAGACAAGCTCGTCGCCCGCGCCCATGATGTTAAGGATGGACAGCGCCCCCGCGGCCTGGCCCGAGGCGGTCGCGAGGGCTCCGACGCCCTTCTCCAACGCGGCGACGCGCTTCTCGAACACGTCGGTCGTTGGGTTCATGATCCTGGTGTATATGTTCCCCTCTTCGGCAAGCGAGAACAGGTTCGCCGCGCGCTCCGTGTCATCGAAGACGTAGGAGGTGGACTGGTAGATGGGGACGGCCCGCGCCGTCGTGGCCGGGTCGACCTCCTGCCCGGCGTGCAACGCCAGGGTGTCGAACCCGTAGTCGCGCTCCTGGATCTTGTCTGCGGTATCGGTCATTGTGGCTCCCTTCGGTCGCTCGGCTATCGGCTCTCAGTCGTCAGCTATCAGCTTTCTTGTTTGTGAACGGTTTTATCGCTTCTGTTAGCTCTTTCCAGTCTTTGAGGAAGGCGTCATGGCCGCTTAGTGTATCTATTTCGGTGTAGCTGGCGTTAGCCCCGGCGCTTTTTGCTTTCTCTACCGAGCTTCTTACCTCGGCGGCGGGGAAGAGCCAGTCGCTGGTTATGCCTACGAAAAGGACTTCGGCGCTGATGCGCGAGTATGCCTCTTCTTCGGAGTCGTACCCGGCTGCTACGTCGTAGAGGTCCATCGCCCTTGTGAGGTAGAGGTAGGAGTTGGCGTCGAAGCGGCCAGTGATCTCACGTCCCTGGTAGTGAAGGTAGCTCTCTACCTCGAACCTTCCACCGAACTCGGTGTACAGGGCGGGACGGCCCGCAGGCCTGCGGGCGAACCTCTCCCACTGCCCAGGAGCGCTCTGGTAGGTCATCATCCCTGCCATGCGGGCGATGGCGAGGCCATTATCTGGGCTCCTTCCCGAACCGTAATAGTTGCCGTCTTGCCAGTCGGGGTCGGCCATGATGGCGCGACGCCCGAGCTCGCTCATCCCAAGCCCCTGCGGCCCGAGGGCACCCGTGGCGGCCACGGGCAACACCTTCTCCACGAAGTCCGGGAACTCGACGGCCCACTCCAGCGCCTGTTGACCGCCGATGGAACCACCCGCCACGAGGGTGAGCCTCCTTACGCCGAGAGCGTCGAGCAGGCGTCGCTGGGCCCTTACCATGTCCCTGATCGTGACGACGGGGAAACGCGTCCCGTATGGTCGCCCCGTTCCCGGCTCGACGGAGGCGGGTCCCGTGCTTCCCGAGCAGCCCCCGAGCACGTTCGAGCAGACCACGAAGTATTTCTCGGTGTCTATCGCAAGCCCCGGCCCGACCATGGGGTGCCACCAGCCGCCGCGTCTGTGCGTTTCGTTCGGGCCTCCCGCGGCGTGCGAGTCCCCCGTGAGGGCGTGGACGAGAAGGACCGCGTTATCTGCGGCCTCGTTCAGTTCGCCCCAGGTCTCGTAGGCCAGGGTGACCTCGGGGAGGCTTCCGCCGAGCTCAGGCTCGAACGGGCCTACGGGGTGGTGGGTTGTGACCTGGAGGGCCGGAGCGTCGCTAGCGCCGGCCCCTGGGTCTAGTGTCATACTCGGCAGTAATGTAGCCTCCTCTCGGTCGGGTTCTACGCCTTCGGCGCAACGCCTCTCGCGCAACCCGCTCAGTAGAAGAGGCTGCCCGCCTCTCCCCACATCTTCCAGGACGGTAATGATCGCCCTGCTGGACTTGGCACCTTGCGTCCCTCATTCTTCTGCGCCGGTTGCCGCGGTTTCTCGGGGCCAGTTCCCTCCACCGCTCTCGATGCGAGTTCGCGCTAGGCGTGGATGCTAACCCACCCGCACTCTCGACGTCAAGGGGATTGGCCGAGGGAGGGCCACCACCCGACGGGTAGCGTTATCGACCCGCGGGCTACGCCGCGAGTCCTGATGCCCAAAACCCCAGGGTCACCCCCAGAGAAACCGGACACGGACCTTGATAAGCCCACGGCGTTGGATCTTCCTCCACACATCCATGCGGCGGGCTACGGCGGGGGTGATGTCGATAGCCGCAGGATTTGTCACCTCCCTTCCGAACTGGTCCTTGCCCCTGTGGTAGTTGTCGAAGAAGGCGGCCTGCGCTTCTGGTACGCACCTGGAGAGATCGTTCCATGTGCTCCTGTCCTTGCTGGCCCGCCAGTAATTATCCCGTATATTCCAGGGTCCTGTATCTTTCACGGGAGCCCCCGCGCTCGTCCCTTTTCTCACGTCGGTGATCCTGACCCTGCGCTCGCCGCTAAACCTTACCTTCTTGTGCGGGAGGGCCACCCAGTACCAGCTATTGTCACCGTAGAAGCTGGCCCACACCCTGCACGAAAAGCCCCTGGACGACGCCTGGTACGTGGTCTCGCTGGTAGCCGCGTACTCCGTGGTCTCCGCCTGCCACTGCTCGTTCACCCATGGCCCCAGATCGTCTGCCTTCCCTTTGGGCAGAAGGCTCTCCACGCCCGATTTGGTTGTCGCGACGGCCTGCTTTACCTTCTCATCGAAGTCGGAAGCGGCGATCTTGTTTCTTATCCTGGTCCTGGAAGCTCCCTTGTTGGCCTCGACGATCTGATCGCTCTCGTCGTACTCCCTGGAGAGCGCGTTGTCCTCTTCGCGAACGACGGCAAGGACCTCCTGCACCTTGTCGTCGCTCAGGCCGAACTCCTTCTGGAATTCTTCAACGTTCTGATCGTCAGAGAGCAGAAAGGTGAGCACTGGCTTTTGCGGGTCGGCGTACGCGGAGTAGCCCTTCGCCCCGGCCCCCTGCAGACCGAACGATAGCGCGAGCCCTCCCCCTGCCGCCACGGCTACCACCAACAATACTACCCGCAAGCCTATAATTCGGCGCGGCCAACGCGTACGCAAATAATCCACAGAGTCCCCCTCCTGGTTTGTTCGACGCTACAAATTTTACACGTTAACGCGTTTGACGCGAAACCTCCTCAGCGAGGCGTCGCCCTCAAGTGCGTTTGTCATCGCGTCTTCGTCTCAGTACGCGCGGGCGAAGATCGCCGTCAGACCCGGTTTGCCGGAGACCAAGTCCTCACCCTCCTCGCGCTCGACGGGGAGGAGCCGGATGGTGGCTTTCATATCCTCTTTTATCTTCTGCTCTGTCTCCTTGGTGCCGTCCCAGGGTGCGACGACGAAGCCGCGCTTCTGGGCGATGATCTCCTTCAACTGCTCGTAGCTCTCCGCCCGCCGGGTGTTATCGTCGCGGAAGGTCTCGGCCTGGCGGAGCATGTTCTGCTGGATCTCCCTCATCAAGCCGTTCAACTTCCCGGCTAGCTCTTTCCGGTCCACGAACTCCTTCTCCCCGGTGTCGCGGCGCACCAGTACGGTCTGTCCCTTCTCTATGTCCTTCGGCCCCAGCTCCACGCGCACGGGGACGCCCCTCAGCTCGTGCTCGTTGAACTTCCAGCCGGGCGAGTGCTCCTCGTCGAGGTCGACCTCCATCCGCAGGCCAGAATCCTTCAGTTCTTTATACAGCGCTTCGGCTTCGCGGCGCACCTCGCCCTTGTTCTTTCCACGCCAGATCGGGACGACGACCGCCTGGGTCGGCGCGATCCTGGGCGGCAGCTTGAGGCCCCTGTCATCACCGTGGACCAGGATCAAAGCTCCGATGGTGCGCGTGGAGAAGCCCCACGAGGTCTGGTAAGGATGGACCCTGTCCTGGTTCTCGTCGAGGAAGGTGATATCGAAGGCGCGGGCGAAGTTCTGCCCGAGGTCGTGGCTAGTCGCCGCCTGAAGCGCGCGCCCGTCGCCCATCAGGCCCTCGCAGGTAAAGGTTTCGACCGCGCCGGCGAAGCGCTCCGACGGGCTCTTCGCGCCGGTGAGGACGGGTATAGCCATCGCCTCGTAGAAACAGTCCTTGTAGACGCCCAGCATACGCAGGGTCTCCTCGCGCGCGCCTTCTGCGGTCGCGTGTACGGTGTGGCCCTCCTGCCAGAGGAACTCAGCGGTTCTAAGGAACGGGCGGGTGACCTTCTCCCAGCGCAGCACGTTGCACCACTGGTTTATCAGGACCGGTAGATCGCGGTAGCTCTGGATCCAGTTCTTGTAGAAGGCGCAGATGATGCTCTCGGAGGTGGGACGAATAGCGAGCCGCTCCTCGAGCTCCTCCCTACCCCCTATCGTCACCCAAGCAAGCTCCGGATCGAAGCCCTCGACGTGGTCGGCCTCCTTCTTGATATAGCTCTCGGGAATCAGGAGCGGGAAGTAGGCGTTCTTGTGCCCGGTCGCCTTGAAGCGGTCGTCGAGGTCGCGCTGGACACGCTCCCAGATTTCGAACCCGTAGGGCCGGATCGCAAACGTGCCCCTCACAGGTCCATAATCTGCTAGCTTGGCCATCCGCACGAGCTGTAAGTACCACTTGTTCGGGTCCTCGCTCTTCTTGACCAGCTTCTCGACCGCCTCGGTCATGGGCGACTCCTCTCTTGATGAAAGTAAGATCAGCAAGAGAGTATATCGTCAGACGGACTACGGATGATAAGGGAAGTTTTCGAGGAAGACGTACCCTAAAAGCGTCACGAGCAACAAGATGCTCACGACGGCGACCGCGATGTTCCACAACTCAGGCGCGACTCTAACCGTGCTGACTATAGTGCCATCTTCCCTGCTAACGTTGAACCGCGTAACGGCAAAGACGTTAATTGCCAGCGTGAGACCGAGCCCACCAAGAAACACGAGTGGTGAAACGAGATTGAAGACCTCCCGCCGTCTCAAGAGGTACAGCACGGCCTCCAGGGGATCGAACATTAGTGCTACTCCCAGCCCGTACTTGAGAAGCGACGCCGACACGAAGTACAGCGGGGCGAGAAGTAGCACGAAGCCGACAACGGCCAACCTGCGATTCCGCATTGCTGCCTCCCTAGGGTCCGTGTGGGACATAATTCTCTGTGCTACCGCCGTCGGCACCAGGTCCGACAAGGTTCTTATCCACAGCAGTACGAGCCCGCTCCTGCTCCCACGCCCAGCTCTATAGAGGTCCCGAAAGAGTTGCTCCATCTGCGAACCGTACTCGTGCCGAAACGGTTTCGGGTACGCCTTTAGCAGAGCGCTGTAGAGCCGCACCGAGGCAGGACGGGTTTGGTCCTCGTTCATCCCGGGTCAACCGACGGGGACAAACTTCCTGCGCGCCAGGGCACCGGCCTAGGCGCCGGCAAACGAGAACACCAGGGCCAGCAGGGACGCGTGGTTGAACTCGGTGAGTATACCGAAGGCGGGGATCCAGGTTCCCACCGCAAACGCCCACAACGAGGGCCTGGCCGGATAGAGCAGGCCGAACAGACCGCTGACGCCGAGCACGGCAGCCGCTGAGACGCCCGTGTCGTCCCACCCGGGACTGGAATCAACGTAGGCGATCGCGAACCCGAGCGCCAGCGCCAGAGGAATTAACGCGAACAACCACCTGTTCCGAACGGCACGGCTCCTTTCCACGATCGCGGTGGAGGCAAGATCCAGCACCACGCGAAACCAGACCATCGCCAGCCCGGGCTTCCCACCCCGCCGCTTCGCTTCCCGGCACGAGTCCCCGAAGGCCTGCACCATCTCGTCCCTGTAACGTGTCCTGACCGTCTCAGGTAGGCCAGCAGCAACAGGCCGTAGACGCGCTCGGAACGCGACATCATACGCCCTCGGGCACGGAAGAGCCGCGACCACCGAGCAGCTTCTTGGCGCGCGCCGTCTCGACCAGCCCGGATAACCGTTCCGCCTCGGCACCCGCGACCCGGCGGCCGAAGTCCGTGATCCTGTAGTACCGGCGCCGCTGATCGTCCATCGCGGGATCGGGCCTCTCGTCGTACTCCTCGATCAGACCCTCCGGGAGCATGCGTTTGACGGAACCGTACAAGGTCCCAGGCCCCATCCTGGTCCGCCCCCTTGTCCGCTCTTCGACCTCGCGCATGATCCCATACCCGTGTCGCTCCTCGTCAGCAAGCGCCAGAAGTATGTTCAACACCGCCGGACTAAGCGGTAACAGAGCCCGCGGCTCCCGTTCAGCCATCCGCCCCTCTCCCATAAACCACTCCGTTGATGATATATCCGTACTCGATATATTCGTTGAGAGCGAGGAACACGTCAACTGTGGGGTCTACTTCTGGGCTTGCAGGGTCTCCTTGCCGACGTAGGGGACGAGGACGTCTGGAAGCGTGACGGAGCCGTCTTGTTGCTGGTGGATCTCGAGGAGTGAGATCAGGGCCCGGCTGATGGCGAGGGCCGTTCCGTTGAGGGTGTGCAGAAGCTGGGGTCTTCCGGCCTCTTTTCTGTAGCGGATCGCGAGCCTTCGGGACTGGTAGCTCGTGGTGTTCGAGGTGCTCGTGACCTCGCCGAACTCGTTGCGGCCCGGCATCCAGGCCTCGAGGTCGTACTTGCGGTAGGCGGCGCCGCCGAGGTCGCCGGTGCAGATGTCGACCACGCGGTAAGGCAGGCCGAGCCCCTGGAAGATGCGCTCCTCTATCTCGACCATCTCGTTGTGGATGGCTTCCGAACCTTCGGGCGTGGTGAACGCGAACATCTCGACCTTGGTGAACTGGTGGACGCGGTAGAGGCCCCGGCTCGCGCGGCCGTGCGAGCCGGCTTCGGTACGGAAGCAGTGGGAGAGGCCAGCGTAGCGCAAGGGGAGGTCTCCCTCATCGACTATCTCTTCCGCGTGCTGGCCCGCGAGCGTGATCTCCGCGGTCGCGATCATGGAGAGATCCGAGTCCTCGACCGAGTAGATCTGGGTCTCAGGCCCGCGCGGGATGAACCCCGTCCCGACCAGCATCTGGTCCCGCGCCAGGTCAGGCGTTATGGTCGGCTGATAACCACGCTCCATCAGTATGTCCATCGCGTAGCGGATCAAACCTAGTTCCAGCAGCACGGCGTCGCCACGCAGGAAATAAAACTTGCTCCCCGTGGTCTTCGCCCCGGCGTCGAAATCAATGATCCCGAGCGCCTCACCGATCTCGACGTGGTCTTTGGGTTCGAATGAGAAGTCAGGCATCTCTCCCCAACGCCGGATCTCGACGTTCTCGGTATCGTCCTTGCCGATGGGCGAATCGGGATGGGTCATGTTGGGGATCTTTAACTGCTCGTCCCGCAGCCCATCTTCGACCTCGCGTAGCTCTTCCTCTTTGGACGGAAGCCTCTCTTTCATGGCGCGCGACTCCTCGATAAGCCGTCCCCGCGCCTCCTCGTCGCGCTCTTTCCCTATGCTCTTCGCCATCTGGTTCTGGCGCTGCTTCAACTCGTTCAACTCCTGGATGAGCGCCGAGCGGCGGTCTGCCAGCTCAACGACCAGCGCGACGTCCGCATCGACGCCACGGTTCTTGCAGTTTTCCTCGACGGCTTCGGCGTTCTCGCGGATGAATTTGAGATCAAGCATTGTGCCTCCCTTTTGCAGCATTTCAGCACTTCGGCTAGTCAGCATTTCAGCTTGTTGCTGACCGGCTGACAAGCAAAGGCGTGGGCCGAAGCGTGCTGGCATGCTGACCAACTAAGTCTAGCTTGCCAGCTCCTTGAGCGCCCGATTTTCTGTTCGGATTCGGACGAAGAGAAGCGCCGCGTTGAGTAGCGAGAAGACGATTGCGGTGATCCAAGCTCCGAAGATCAAGGGAAAGGTAAGTATTTCGACGGCGACAACGATGTAGTTGGGGTGGGGGAAGTAGCGGTAAGGACCGCTCCGGACGAGCTTCCCGCCAGGCACGACGAGTATTCTCGTATTCCAGTTCGCTCCTAGTGAGACGATCGCCCAGTACCGCAACGGCTGGACGATCAGGAACGCCGCCAGCGGCAAGGACCACCACACAGGAATCTCCGGCCCACGCAGAAGCCCCTCAACGAGCGTCGAGACCAGCCAAAAAGTATGAATAGCCACCATCGCAGGATAATGCCCCTCCCCCCACTCGACCGCACCTCGAGCCCGTAACCGACGCTCGTTCCGCCGCGAATAAGAGAGCTCCGCAAGGCGCTGGACGGCTACGAGACCAACGCCCGCCACCAGCAGCACCACGTTCAACACGTCCTCCGACCCGCTCCAAAAACCTGACAAGCTGAAATG
>DATDKB010000161.1:0-4691 GCA_036520255.1 Rubrobacter sp.
AGTCCTGCATAACCACCCTGGCCGGCAAATAGGCGAGCTCGCCGCCAACCGACTCGGGCCATGAGGCAAGAGCCTCCACGTCTTTCTCCAAGACGAACCTTCCACCGGCGTTGCGGAGCAAAGACTCGAGCATGACCATGATGGAGAAGGGTAGCGAGAACACGTCCCCGTCCGCCTTCTCGTCCAGGGTCTTCAGGCTGTAGAGTTCTACATCGCCAGAATCGGTAATCAGTGTCTTGCGCGCGCCGAAAGGATCGTTCGCCATGCCAGCAACCTCTTCCCTGAAGTCCGTATGCGTGCCTTGCCCGATTATAGATGATCGCGCCGGGTTTACCGGCTTCTCGAACGGCTCAAGCGAGCGTGAGGTCGGGAACGATCTCCACGATTTTCTCGAAGTCCCTATCGTCGTGGAGCAACATCAGGCCGTGCTCGATGGCGACCCGGGCGATCAGGCAGTCGATGGACGAACGGATGGTTATGCCCGCGCGATGACAGTCGAAGTACGTTCGTGCGGCTTCTGTGTAGCTTTCGACGGGGTCTTGTGGATGGTAGAAGGTCTGGGAGCGCATGAACTCTTCCAGATAGTCGAACTTCGCTCGCGAGGCCGCGCCCTGCAAGACCTCCTGATGGATCACACCCGTGATCCCAAACGGATAAGCACGCCCTTCTATGTCGGCGAGACGCATTGTGACTTCGTTGGCTTCATCGCGCATATAACTAATCCACACCGAGGTATCGACCAGATACACAGGGTCAGAGGCCCTATCGAAGCGCCTTGTACTCGTAGTCAGGGCGGATCAAATCCATCCCCCGCAACTCCCTTATGCCCCTCCGCCTTCGGTTCTCGACGAACTCCCTGAGCGCCAGGTCCACCAGCTTCCGCTTCGTCCTGGCGTCCGAGCGCCTGAACGCCTCTTCGACCAACTCGTCGTCTAACACTATGTTAGTCCGCAAAATGTACACCTCCTGATGTGTTTTGTATGGTGTATTGATGCCTCTTTCGACGCTGGGGCGGTGTGACTGGTCTATCGGCGGTTTCCAGGCACGAGCTCATAGAGTAGATGGCCTCTTCCGACCGGAACCACGTCGAAGCCTGCCTCGCGGAAGGGCTCGAGGTTGCTACGGGCGTTTGCCAGGAGGTAGACGGGACCATTCCTTGCAGCTATGCGTGTAGCCTCGACGCCCGTGGTGTCGTCGGTGCCGTAGCGGTTTGCGGCTTCGGCCGCATCGATCCGGTCCGGCCAGACGACGTCGGTGTGGCGGTCCCAGGAGGTGCAGAAGGGGTCGATGAGGGTGAGGTCTCGCCTCCGACGCTCTACCAACACCATGTACCAGAGCGGGCTTCTGTGATGCAGGATCGTGGCGTCCCGTTTCGCGTACCGGGCCACGGCCTCGATCGTCCTTCGCCCCCCGAAATCCCCGCTACGGTCGTGGGCAGCGTAGGCCTCGCGCACACCGGCGAGAGGTATGGCGAGCATCAGGAAGGATAGGACCAAGAGGATAGCCGTTCTGGTGGCGAAGCCTAGTGCCAGGCTTTCCGGCCACCGCAACACCACCCCCAACCCCGCCGAGATGCACAGGCCAAGAGCCAGGTAAGCCGGGATGAGGAACACGTAGAAATCCTCGATGCCGAGCTGGAGGTATACGATGGCCTGGCCGAGACAACCGAAGAAGAGCACGCCGAGGAGGATGGCTGTCGTGCGGTCCCTGAATAGCAGGTAGACGGCGGCGAGCACTCCGACCAGCATTAGGATGATGGGGTACTGCCCGAGTAGATGGTTCCCGAGTAGTCCCAGCTTGGTCGAGGGGTCGACGAGCGCCAGATTTGAGGGGCTACAATGCCTGCCTTTCTCCGAAGACTCCGCGAGGAAGCTGCCGCCGGTGACGAGGAGCAGGAAGCGCCAGGGAGTCGAGGGATCGGCCTCGTTCAAAGGAGCGTGCATCATCGCTCTTATGGGGAGGTAGAGGAAAGGTAGTAGCCCGAGCAAGAAAAGGCCGAGGCCCTTCAGCATCAGGCCTGCCTTCGAGAACACGCGCCGGTCGGTAAGGAACACGAAAGCCAGTGCGCCGGGCACGAGCAGGACGCTTGTCAGGTGGTGGGTGAGGGAGAGACCCACCAGGAAGACCGAGAGTAGCAGGTAGCGGTCGACGCGGGTGTCTCTCCAGACAAGCAGGACCAGGATGACGAGCGCCACGAGGAGGGCTTCGAGGGTGTAGACCTCGGAGATCGTGGCCTGGCCCCAGAAGGTGCCGGAGAGTCCGAAGGCCAGAGCCCCTGCCGCCGCGGCTACGGTCCGGTTGCACAGTCGTAGCCCGGCGAGGTAGATGACGAGCACGGCCGCGACGCCGTAGACGGCGGAGGCGAGGTTGACGCGGTAGGCGGGGTCCCCTATCGGCAAGTAGGTGAAGAGGTGCGTCAGCATCATGTAGGTCGGGTAGCCCGCCGGGTGGCCGATTCCAAGCACCGAGACCTCGGCCTGCAGCATCGGGGAGTCGAGCGTGTCGGGGGTGCCGTAAGGAAGCACCGTCGGCGCCAGGGTGCCGGCGTAGAGGAGGCCGAAGAGGATCACCAACGCTCCGCCGAGCAACGCGGCGCCCCATGGCCCCGGGGGGTTTGTACTTTCGGGGGGATTCATCGCAGGGGCAGAATACTACGTCGGCGCGTCGCCTTATCGCTGGTCTGTATACTCCGCCTGTGGCGAAACGCGGCTACACGCGGGATACGATCCGGGGCGGTGCCAGCGAGTGGGACGTGTCGCGGCCCTTCTCCAGCTACGTGCGGACGCTGGCCGTGCTTGTCGTTCACCCGGTCAGGTTCTTCGAGCTGCTGCCGAAGATCCCGGACCCGAGGGCGCCCGCGCTCTTTCTCGTTTTCTGCGGGCCTCCAGCGGCGATCCTGTGGCTGCTTTTCGGGGGTCTATACCCCGCGCTCGTGGCCCTCGTCCTGCCTCTGCCGCTCTCACTCCTGCTCGGGGGCCTCTACCACGTTGGCGTTCTCGGTGGCCGCTACGGGTACGTCGTGACCTGGAGGGCCCTCACGTATCCCCTTGGCTTCTATCTACCGCTCGCTGCAGTTCCCGTGCTCGGACCCCTGGGAGCGGTCTTCATCGGGCTCGTGCTCATGCCGATAGGGCTCGCGAGAGCGCAGGAGATCGGGTGGGTTAGGGCCGTGCTCGTGTGCGCCGTGGTCGCCGGGCTTGTGGGGGCGGTCTGCTTTTTGCTTTTCTTCGCCTGATCCTGGACTATTCTTCCGGTTGGGGAGGGTTGTCGTGGGAGCCCACGAACTCCAGCGCGACCACATCGGCCTCCACGAAGCCCAGGGAGCGGTAGAAATCGCGGGCGGCGACGTTCGCGGTGGTGGCAACGAGTTCGATCAGGCTGGCGTCGTTATCCGAGGCGGCGCTGCGCACCTCTTCCATCAGTAGCCTGCCCACCCCGATCCTCCTGTGTTCCTCGTCGACGACGAGCATCGGCACCTCGACGACGGCGTCGCCGTGGGCGAGGTCCGGTTTGATCCAGAAGCTAACTGCCCCGACAACCCGCCACCCGTTCTCCACCACGAGGACCCGCGCCCTTGGCGTTTCGAGGAGTTCCTCTAGCCGTTTCCTCACCGCCCCTTCCACGGGTGGCGCGTCGCCGACCGTCTCGGCCAGCTCGCGGGCTAACCTCTGGATGTCTGCGGCGTCCTCGGTGGTCGCCCCACGTATTTCGAGCTTCGATCCGGATTGCATGTTTCTCCTCGGTTTCCTATTTGGAATTGTATTTACCCCAAGTGGCCTGCCGACGAACAAACGCGGGCTCCCTGTGGCCCGAAATGTCGGGGACTGCGAAAATTCGTGCCGAGGGAAGATACGGAACGCCCGGTGGCCGGAAGGAGGAAGGCGCATGCAGGTGCTGTGGGGTATCGGTGGCATGGTGGTTCTCCTTGCGATAGCGTTCCTGCTGTCGAACAATCGCCGGGCGATAAACCCGCGCACCGTGTTCAGGGCCCTGCCGGTCCAGGTGGTCCTCGGCGTCGTCGTTCTCTACTGGGTGCCGGGAAACGGGCGTTGGAGGAGGCGGCGGCCAACGCCGTGGGGGCGATCATAGACTCCTCCAACGAGGGCATCGAGTTCCTTTTCGGCCCCGTTCTACCGAAGGAAGGGCTGGTCTTCGCGTTCCAGGTCTTGCCGGTGATCATCTTCTTCGCCGCCCTCACCTCGATGCTCTACCACCTGGGAATTTTGCAGTGGGCCGTCAAGCTCATCGGCGGGGCACTGCAGTTCGCGCTGCGCACGAGCAAGGCCGAGTCCACGTACGCCGCCTCTACAATCTTTGTCGGGATGTCCGAGGCGCCGCTCGTCGTCAAACCGTACATAGCGCGGGCGACCAAATCCGAGCTCTTCACCATGATGGGGACCGGGCTCGCGACCGTGGCGGGGTCGCTGCTCGTAGGTTACTCGTTGCTCGGCGTCCGGCTCGACTACCTGATCGCGGCCGCCTTCATGGCCGGCCCGGCCGGCATCGTGATGAGCATGATCATCGTCCCGGAAACCGCAGAACCCGAGACCCTGAGGGCCTCCGGCGTGGACGAGGCCGGCGAGGAGGGCGAAGACAAGGCGGAGAGGGAGGAGGAAGGAGAATCCAGGCATCTCAACACCATAGACGCCATCGCCTCCGGCACCCTGGAAGGATTGCAGATCGCGCTCACC
>DATDKB010000162.1:0-4332 GCA_036520255.1 Rubrobacter sp.
GATTTCTCTAGATCGTTCTCTTATATTAGGCACAGTGGTAATATACACTATCTACTATATAATTGTTAAGTATATACAGCGAAAAATACTATCAAAATCGAGAAGAAGGATAGGTTGAAAATGGGAGAGAAGAGGAGCTACAGTCAGTACTGTACGGTGGCCAGGGCGCTCGACGTGGTCGGGGAGCGGTGGACGCTCTTGTTGGTACGTGAGCTCTCGACGGGACCCAAGCGGTTCAAGGATCTTGTGGAGGGACTGCCGGGGATCGGGACGAACCTCCTCGCTGCCAGGCTCAAGAGGCTTGAGGCGGACGGCATCGTCCGGCGCGCCACCCTGCCGCCGCCCGCCGGATCGAACGTCTACGAGCTGACGGGGCTAGGGAGGTCGCTCGAGCCGGTAATAGTGGCCCTCTCGCGCTGGGGAGCGAGCCTCTTGGATACCCCGCGCGAGGACGATGACCTGAGGGCGGGCTGGGCCGCTGTGGCGATGCGGTCGGCCATAGGACGGGGGGCTGCGGGCGGCCGTCCTTCTACCTACGAGTTCCGCATCGACGGCGAGGCGTTTCATGTGCGGGTCAGGGACGGCGAGGAAGGGGATGGTGTAGAGGCCAGGCAGGGCTCTGCCCCAAATCCCGACCTTGTCGTCATAGGCGACGCCGAGAGCTTCCTTGCGGTGGCCTCCGGAAGACTTGGCCCCGAGGAGGCGGTTCAATCGGGGGCGCTCCGAGCCGAGGGGGAGCGCGAGGAGGACCGGGAAGCCCTGCTCGCGTGGTGTCAAAGCCTGGTCGGTCCGACCGCAGCGTAGGGTATGGATGAGCCAGGGCGGCCCAATCCTCGCCCTCTACCGTGCGGTCCGTGACCCTCGAGCAAAGCTTCGCCTGGCCCTCAACCCCCCTCTACCTCAAGGCGCTTGACCTTTGCGGTGCGCCCCCAGCGCGGTTAGGCTCGGGGGCAAAGAGCAGACGCACCAGAGGGGGGCTTTCTCAGGGGCCCGGTAGATCCGCGTAGAGATGGTCGAAGCGTTCCGGATCGCAGTTGGCGAGCAGACGGACGACGCTCTTTGCCTCCGGTCCCAGGTCGTCCGTCCGGCGCTGGCGGATACTGCGCAGTGAGTCGGGGGTTTCGCGGCCGACGCTTGAGATCTCGGCCGAAAGGGTTTCTCTGTCCGCCCCCGGTGGCAGGGCGGCGACCAGCGAGCGGGCTACCACGTGGGAGAGGAAGGGGGTCGCCTCGTAGCGGACCTGTTTTCCGCCGGGCCGGAGGTAGTGGCCGGTCGTCGCGACGTTCAGGACGGTCTCGATGTTCGAGAATGGCGCGACGCCTGCGACGAGCGAGACCTTTCCATCGAGCGTGGGGTCTTCGGCGGCGAGGAGGGCCAGGGTCGCGCCGGTCGAGACCCCGACCATGGCAACCTCTCCGTCTTCGGCGTCGGGCCGAGTGGAGATCTTACGCGCGGCCTCTGTGGCGGCGTCCACGGTCTGTGGCGTGATCCTATCCTCCGTCAGGCCCGGCAGGTCGGGCACAACGGCGAGGTAGCCGGCCCGCGCGAAACCCTCGGCCAGACGCCTCACCCCTGGCAGCTCCCTTCCCTCTGGCACGGTCCCGTTGACCACGAATATCGCCGGCCACGGCCCTTCCCCCACCGGCCTCACGACCAGCGCCGGGTACCCGCCACTCGCGTATTGGAGAGGCGCAGGTCCCCGCTCGTAGCCTTGACGGCGGGCGTGATGGCGGGGGCGTCGAGTACGGAGGAGATCACCACCACGGCCCGCGCCTGCGCGTCCACCCACGACCAGAACGAGATGGTCAAGCCGACAAGTACGGCGACTAACACCACGTAGGAGGCGCGCAGAAACCTCCTGCCGGAGATTTTCCCTGCCGCAACCCTACCCCGCAAAGCCTCTCCTGCCGGGAACGACCTGTCCAACATAACTATGCACCGCGGATCACCTCCTGTCCCCGTCACGCAGGGTCGGGGTAGTGTACGCCTTGCCGGCAGCATCGCTTTACAGGAGAGGACGGATTTCCTAACCTTACGGCGGTACACAGAAAGGTTCGTTTCCGATGCAGATCATCACCAGCAGCAGGGCTCAGGGGCTGGCCCGCAAAGCCAGGAAAAACCTCCTAAGGACGCGGCGCCGGGTCTCGCGCGGGCTCTACAATCTCAAGAGACGCAGGCGGCAGGCCGACGACGGGATCTCACCGGAGCGCCTGGTCTGGATCTTCGGCTCCGCCAGGACCGGGAGCACCTGGCTCGGGGCAATGATGGCCGACCTCGAAGACCACGCCTGGTGGCACGAACCGATGGTCGGCTACCTTTTCGGCCACCTCTACTACGAGCGCGCCAGGGCAAGGCGCCGGGACGAGAACTTTATCCTGGGCGGCGACAAGTCGCTCTGGTTAGGCCCCGTTCGGAGGTTCGTCCTCGACTCGGCCAGCGCCAGGTTCCCCGAGCGGATCGACGGGGGTTATCTCGTGATCAAGGAGCCCCACGGCACCCTGGGCGCGCCCCTGCTCGCCGAGGCCCTCCCGGAAAGCCGCATGATCGTGCTCGTCAGGGACCCGCGTGACGTGATCTCCTCGAAGATGGACGCCGCGAGGGAGGGTAGCTGGGCCGAAGAGGCGCAGAAGAGCCGCGGCCAGGAGAAGAAGAACACCTCGGCCGACAGGAAGCCTGACGCCTTCGTGAAGAGCCAGGCGAGGAGGTACGCGCAGCTGATCGAGCTCGCCCAACAGGCCTACGATGCCCACCCCGGCCGCAAGGTCTTGATCCGCTACGAAGACCTGAGGGCGGAGCCCCTGGAGACCATGCGCCACATCTACGAGAAGCTGGAGATCCCGGCCGAAGAGCGAGAGCTGGCCAGGGTCGTGGAGAAGCACGCCTGGGAGAACATCCCGGACAGGAAAAAAGGCGCGGGTAAGTTCTACCGTAAAGGTAGCCCGGGCGGTTGGGCGGAGGACCTGACCCCCGAACAGGTAGAGACGGTGGAAGGGATCACCGCCCCGCTCCTGTCGAGGTACTACGCCGAAGACCGGCCCTCTTCGCCCGGAGGGTAATCGCCCGGGCCGGCGATCCGCTCGACCTTGCCCGCCCATTCGCCGACCCTCCCGCGCCATCCCGGAAAACATCGTAGACTCTTGGTCCGACACAGGCACGAAGGAGGAACCCCCATGGCCAACCTGCCGCAGCAGGGCCAGTCACTACCAGACCTGGACCTCACGACCGAGGACGAGGAGCACTTGGGCACAGCAGACTTGAAGGGACAGAAGACCGTCCTTTACTTCTACCCCAAAGACGACACGCCGGGTTGCACGAAGGAAGCCTGCGCCTTCCGCGACCGCATGGGCGACTACGCCGAGGCGGACATCCGGGTCTACGGCGTCTCCCTAGACTCCCCCGAGTCCCACCGCGAGTTTCGGGCGAAGTACAACCTCAACTTCCCGCTCCTCACCGACGAGGGCGGTCGTGCTTCGGAGGCCCTCGGGGTGCTGCGCAAGGACCGGGGGATGGCGAACCGCGTCACCTTCCTGCTCGATCCCAAAGGCACGATCTCCAGGGTCTACCCCGAGGTCTCGCCCGAAACCCACGCAGACGAGATCCTCCAGGACGCGGCCACCCTCTAGCGGGAACCTCCGGGCGACGGTACAAAGGTGTAAGTCGTTAAGACCCGAAAGCTCGCGACTCTGGATGCCGCCCGCACTCTAGCTTTCGATACCAGGCCGCGCGTACCCGCCGATGCCGCGTCGGGACTGGCGACCCTGTTGGCGACCACCGGGTCTGGCGAACGTACGGAGGAGCGATTCATCGTACGCGGGTGAGAACCCCGCGCGGTCCTTGTGTAGAATGTGCCGCGACGGTCTAACGACCATTCGTTGCGGATCTTGGGAGGTTTCTGAGGGTGTTGACGCAGCTGCAGTACGGCAAGGGTGAGCGTAACGTCGAAGTTCCGTCCTCCGATGTTACGGTGCTGATGCCGAAGGCGGAAGAAGGTCTGCGCGACGAGGCGGCGGCCTTTCGGGAGGCGGTCAGGGACCCCATCGGCTCGGCGCCGCTGCGCGAGTTGATCGGGGCCGATGAGCGGATCGCGGTGGTGATCCCGGACATCACCCGCGCCCTGCCGCGCGAGCGCCTCCTGCCCATGCTCTTCGAGGAGCTCTCGCACGTGCCGCCCGAGAACTTTACCATCGTGAACGGCACGGGCTCCCACAGGGCCAACACCGACGAGGAACTGGCCGCGATGGTGGGACAGGAGGTTTTCGCGAACTACCGCGTCGTCAACCACGACGCCCACGACCCGACGACGATGGAGTTCGTCGGCAAGTCGCACACGGG
>DATDKB010000163.1:0-20188 GCA_036520255.1 Rubrobacter sp.
TCTCACGAACCCGCCGAAGTCGTCGGGGACCTCGACGTAGACGTCGAGCGGGAGATCAGCCACGTTACGTATCGCCGCCAACTGTGCTAGCGACAGGTCTGTCGGCACGTTGTACGTGTCGGCCCCGAGGTCCTCCATCGCTTTGACGGCCGCGGCGTTGGCCGCCGCTAGCTGCACGGAGACCTTGAGTACCATGTCCTCGGGCAACTCCCCCCTGGCCTTCAGGTCGCGCAGGACCCAGAGCAGTCCGGCGTCGGCGACGAGAACTCCCCGCAGCCCCAGAGAGACGCCGCGAAGCACGTCTTCGAGGGCGTAGGCAAGCTGGTCCTGGCCGCGGTGCTGGGCTCCCAGGACCTTGCCTGCGCCGGAGAGGACACCTGCGCCCGTCTCCCACGAGGCGCGTGGTCCGACGAAGAGCGAGAGCTCCAGGGCGGCCTCGCGCGCCATGTGGCACATCTCCAGGATCTCGGCGTCCGTGAGGAGCATGATCCCCGACCCCTGGGAGACGCGGTGGATCTGGACCTCCCGCCTCTGGGCCTCCTCGATGACCGCCTCCAGAACCCGTGGTCCTTCGACGCTGGGGATCTCGACGCGGTATTGTGCCCCGTCGGGGAAGCGTTTCCCGGAGTCTGGTAGACCGTGGAGGTCGCGTCCCGGCAACCCGAGGCCGGACAATAGCTCGTGGGCCTTCATACCCCCTCCTTCTCCCTTGGCTTCCCGGCGTCGAGCAGCCCTTCACCGATGGCCGCCTCGATATCCTCCGACGTCTTGGCGAGGTGGGCGCGCATCTCCTCCCGCGCTCCCCCAGCGTCCTTCGCCTCCACCATGCGCAGTATCCGCTCGTGCTCCCCGAGCGCCCGCAGCGCGTTGCCTGCCCTGGCAGCGCTCACCCGGCGGCTCGTCCTCAGCAGGTCGACCACGGGCTCGAGCATGGTCAGCAAGACCTCGTTGCGGGCTCCTCGCGCCAGCAACGCGTGGAACTCCACGTCGGCGTCCACGTAGCCGTCGGGGGCCTCGATGGAGTCCCGCATCCTGTCTAGCTGGAGTCGCATCTCCGCCACGTCGTCAGGCCCGGCACGCCCCGCAGCGAGGCCGGCGACCTCGACCTCGAGGATCCTGCGTATCTCCAGAAGCTCCCACAAGGTCTTCGGCTGGACGCGCAGGAGCAGACCTAGCGTGTCGCGCACGGCCCGTGGGCTGTCGCCGCTGACCACCGCGCCGCGGCCATGCTCGATGCTGATTAAACCTCTGGCCTCCAGCAGGTTTAGGGCTTCCCTCACGACCGTCCTGCTCACCCCGAGGCGCGCGCACAACTCACGCTCGGGCGGAAGTCGCTCCCCCGGCTCCAGCCCGCCGGAGATCACCATCTCCAACAACTGGTCAGCCGCCCGGTCCCTGAGCCTGGTTCGCGCCTGTTCCCTCACACGTAGACATTGTCATACCAATCGGGATGAGTGTCAAACGCGTCGTACGCCCTACGGTCCGTCGTCTTCTGGATCTTCTTTGCCGGCGGTGCTACGCAGTTTTCTCCTGCGCGAGCCCATAACGCGACCGTTGATCGTCTGCAGGGGGAAGAGCAAGATGTAGGCGTACCCTGCCCAGGCGATCGCACTGGCACCCCCGAGGACGGCGATGGCCATCGAGAGCAGCCCGACCGCGACGTTCAGGAGGAAGCCCTGTAACTCCTCGCGCGTCACCGACAGCTCGAGCGCATCCAGTTCGAGCACGGTGCGCAGCCTGTAGGCCCGCAGGTACATCAGCACGAACACGACCTGGACGGCGACGAAGCCGGCCCCGTAGATAACCATCAAGAGCGGGAACTGGGACGGCTCTATCGTCTCGTTATTCGCGAAGCCGAACAGCTCGTCTATCAGCTCGGTAAATAGGAACTTCAGGGGATAGACGTACATGAGCGTTATGAAGAGCAGCGCCGAGTTCAGCCAGAGGGTCGGGGTGCCGTTCAGGCCGTAGCGCCTGTAGAACTTGTAGTGGTCGTACCACACGATAAGGAGCAGGTAAAAGCATATCGCGAACGCGAAGAAACCCCGCATGGTCGCGATCAACTCGTCGAAGGTCGTAGGAACCTCCAGGGAGACGACTAGGAGCGTGACGGCGAACGCGAAGACGGCGTCCGAGAACCCCTCGAGACGTGAGATGTCCTCCCCGCGCCAGCGGAAGTCCGCCTCGCCGCCTCGCCTCCGCGCCAAACTCTCGCGCACCACCGTCCGCTTACCCCCGCCCGTAATCTATCTCCAGCACCATGATAAAGCAACGCCCGCAGCGCGGGTAGAATGACCAATAGCGCACACGCGCCCGTTCCACTCCCAGCGTGCCTGCTCCACATCTCGTACCGCGTCAACCGAACTTCCATAGTCCGGCGCAAGGTACCGTATACGGTCTTGCGTCAGAATGCGGCCTCCGTTACCGTATGAGCGGGTGAAGAAAGGGTATGAGCGACTTAAAACTATAACTGCTCATTCGATCATAGTATGTCAAGAAAACGCGCAGATTTACCGGAGCAGCGTCAGCGGCGCATAGCGATGCTCGTTCGCGAGACGGGAAGCGTCACGGTGGCTGGGCTGGAGGGTGAGCTCGGTATCTCGGCGGCTACGGTGAGGCGGGACCTCGCGTTGTTGGAGCGTCGGGGGATGGTCAAGAGGATCCACGGTGGGGCGGTTCCGCCCGGGCTCGCGCAGCACGAGGATTCCTTCCAGCAGCGGCTAGGTGAGGCGGTGGAGGGGAAGAAGCGTTTGGCGCGGGCCGCTGCGGAGCTTCTCGAGCCGGATGAGACGGTGTTTATCGATTCGTCGACTACGGCGTACTATGTGGCCCGGCGCGTGTTGGCTGACGCGACGAACGTTACCTGCCTGACCAACCTGGTTCCGGTCATGGAGCTCTTCTCAAGGGCCGATCCGGCCGGGGCTAGCATGGTCGGGGTCGGGGGTATCTTCAGGCCGTTGACGCTCTCGTTTGTCGGGCCTTGCGCCATAAGCTCGGTCGAGTCTTACGTGGCGGACAGGACCTTCTTCAGCGTCAAGGGGATCACGCCAGACGGGCATCTCACGGAGCCTAACCCGCTGGAGGCCGAGGTCAAGCGCGCCATGATCCGGCGTTCTGAGGACCCGGTGCTGTTGGCGGACGGCAGGAAGTTCGGGCTGCGGGCGTCGAGCGTGATAGCGCACATCCGCGAGGTCTCGCTGGTGCTGGCGGCCGATGCTCCCGCGAGCAGGATAGTTGCCCTGACCGAGGCCGGGGTAGAGGTGCGACGTGTTTAGGAGCCTCCTATTGAGCGAGGGCGCCAAGGTATGGCTCGTGACGGGCAGGTTCATTCCGGAGCAGAGCACGGGAGTGAAGGACTTGTCACGGTGCGGTATTCGGAGTGGAGACCGCCCAACCGGCCCTCTCGATCATGACGGCCATGGCACATCCGGCGGGAAAGCGAGCAGGATGTTTGGATCTGGGGCGACAACTTTCTCGGGTCCTGGAGGAGGGTAGGAGGTATGGCGCAATTCGGAGCGCACGCGTTTATCTGGGCAGGCGAATGGACGCCTGAGGGGGCCGAGAAGGTGATCCGCGGTGCGTCTGAGGCAGGGTTGGATTTCGTGGAGATTCCTCTCTTGCACCCCGAGAGCATGGACGTCTCCGGAACGAGGGAGTTGCTGGATCAACACGGGATCGGGTGCACCTGCTCGCTGGGCTTGCCCAAGGCGGCGCACCTTACCTTTGCTCCCGAGGCGGCAGAGCGATTCCTTCGTGCGGCGGTGGAGGTCACGGCCGCGCTCGGGTCGGACGCGCTTTCGGGAGCGATCTACACCCATCTTGGCACCCTGACCCGCAAGCCGCCGACCAAAGACGAGCTCGCGAAGGTGGCGCGAGTCCTCAAGAGCGTGGCGCGTTACGCCGCGCAGCAGGATGTTTCGCTTGGCATCGAGGCCATCAACCGCTACGAAACTTACCTCATCAACCTCGCTTCGCAAGCCGACGAGATGCTGAACCGAATCGACGAAGCGAACGTGTTCGTCCATTTGGACACGTACCACATGAACATCGAAGAGAAGGGATTCTACGGCCCGATAGTCGCCACTGGGCCAAGGATGCGCTACATCCACCTCTCGGAATCCGACCGGGGCACGCCAGGCACGGGTAACGTGCACTGGGACGACGTTTTCCGGGGCCTGAAAGCCGTGGGGTACGACGGGCGGTTGGTGATGGAGTCCTTTGCGGCGGTCAACGAGGACATCATAGGCGCCACCGCTCTCTGGCGCAATGTGGTCGGCGATCCGCGGGCCTTGATCCGTGACGGGCTGACGTTCCTACGCGATAAGGCCGCCGAGTACGACATCGTGGGCGGCTCCGGGTCGGTTGGATAGCGATGGTCGGGGAGACCGCATTCTTGGCAGTGGACCTTGGAGCGGAGAGCGGACGCGTCGTTCTGGGACGCTTCGAAGGCGAACGAATGACCTTCGAGGAGGTGCACCGGTTTCCGAACGTGCCCGTCCGGTTACCGGATGGTCTGCGTTGGGATGTGTTGCGGATCTTGAGGGAGATCGAGGACGGGATCGCCAAAGCGGCGAAGGACGGTGGGCGGATCGAGAGCCTCGGGATCGACGCCTGGGGCGTGGACTTCGGCCTTCTGGATCGTGATGGATGCCTGATCTCCAACCCCTACCACTATCGAGATCCCCGCACCGAAGGCATGCAAGAAAGGGCCTTCGGTAGGATGTCCAAAGAGGAGTTATACGAGACGACGGGCATCCAGTTCATGCCGATAAACACCCTCTACCAGCTTCTGGCCATGGAGGATTCGCCCCTCCTGCCGGCGGCGCAAACGCTGCTTCTGATCCCCGATCTTATAAGGTACTGGCTCACCGGTGAGAAAGCCTGCGAGTTCACCGCAGCCAGCACCACCCAGCTCTGCGACGCGCGCTCCGGCGGTTGGGCTCGTGGACTCGTGGAAGACATGCGCTTGCCCGGTCGCATCTTCGGAGAGATCGTTCCGCCGGGTACCCAGGTCGGTCGCCTACTGCCGGGGGTCGCCAAGGTAACGGGAGCGAAGGAAGGATTACCCGTTACGGCCGTGGCCTCTCACGATACCGCCTCTGCTGTGGTCGCCGTTCCCGCCGAGAACGAGAATTTCGCTTACATCTCCAGCGGCACCTGGTCGCTTGTAGGTGTAGAACTGCCTGAACCAGCCATAGCACCTGAGGGCATGCGCGCCAACTTTACCAACGAAGGAGGCTTCGGCGGCACGACCCGATTCCTGAAGAACGTCATGGGCCTCTGGCTCCTGCAGGAATGCAGGCGCAACTGGGCCCGCGAAGGGCGCGAATACTCCTACGAAGAACTTGCTCGTTTCGCGGAGGAAGCCCCCATGGACGGTCCGCTCGTCGACCCGGACCACCCCCTGTTCCTCTCCCCGGGGGACATGCCCTCGCGAATCCGCCGGCTCTGCAGGACTACCGGGCAGGAGGGGCCCGAGGAGCCCGGCGCCATGACGCGGTGCGTGCTCGAGAGCCTGGCGCTCAAGTACCGTTGGGCGCTGGAGAAGGCGGAGGAGATCACCGGCCGGAGGGTGGGCGTGGTCCACATCGTGGGCGGCGGGGCGCGCAACGAGCTTCTGTGCCAGCTCACTGCCGACGCGACGCGGCGTCTCGTGAGGGCTGGCCCGGTCGAGGCCACGGCCCTTGGAAACCTCATGGTCCAGGCTTACGCTGGGGGATGGTTATCTTCCCTGGGGGAGATCAGGGAGTCCGTACGGCGCTCCGTTGAGGTACGCGATTACGGGCCGCGGGGCGAAGAGGACAGGTGGCACGAAGCGTCGGAGAAGCTGCGGTTTATCATGGAGACATCCCCACAACTGGAGAGGGAAGGAGCAGGCACTTGAGCGCGCACGACGAGGCCCGTGGTGGGGTAGGAGAGGCGCCTGGGGCCGTCCCTGTCTTCAGGCTCGACCGGGTCACCAAGCGTTTTGGGGGCGTGGTCGCGGTGGAGGACGTCGCTTTCGACCTGCGTCCCGGAGAAGTACATGCCCTCGTCGGGGAGAACGGCGCCGGAAAGAGCACGCTCATGAAGATCGTGGACGGCCTCTACGGTCCGGATAAAGGAACCGTGGAGGTGGGTGGCGAGGCGGCCTCTTTCTCCTCGCCGCGCGACGCGGAGGCGGCTGGCATAGCAATGATCCCGCAGGAGCTCGACCTTTTTCCCGAGCTCTCGGTGGCCGAGAACCTGTTCGTGGGCCGCAAGAGGCCGCGGACCCGCTGGGGCGGACTCGACTGGGAGACCATGCGGGGTGAGGCGCGCAAGAGGCTGCAGTCCCTTGGCGTCAGCCTCGATGCCGCCTCGGCCGTAAAGCGGCTCTCCGCGGCGGAGCAGCAGATCGTGGCCATCGCGCGAGCCCTGGTGGGCGAGGCGCGGGCGGTGATCATGGACGAACCGACCTCGGCGTTGACAGAGCGGGAGGCCAGTCAGCTCTTCGGCATCATCAAGGACCTCACCGCTGCGAACGTGGGCGTGGTCTACATCTCGCACCGGCTGGAGGAGATCTTTGAGATCTCCGACCGCATCACCGTGCTCAGGGACGGCCACCACATCGAGACTGCCCCTGCCTCCGACCTCGACGCCGAAGAGCTCGTCCGCCTGATGGTTGGACGTCCCCTGAACGAGCTCTTTACCCGCAGCCAGAGCAGCCCGGGCGAGACCACCCTCGAGGTCAGGGGCCTCACCCGTAACGGGGAGTTCCAAGACGTGGACCTCACCCTACGCCGCGGCGAGATACTGGGCCTCGCGGGCCTCGTCGGGGCGGGGCGCACGGAGCTGGCCCAGACCATTTTCGGCATACGCCACCCCGACTCTGGTGAGGTCCTGGTCGACGGTGAGGAGGCCAAGATACGCTCCCCCCAGGCCGCGATGGAGCGCGGGATCTTCTACGTGCCCGAGGAGCGACGCTCGCAGGGGCTCATCCTGCCTTTCTCCATCAAGAACAACATCACCCTGAGCATCCTCGACCGCATCTCCCGGCTCGGGTTTGTGCCCCGCTCAGAACGCAGTATCGCGGATCGGTACATGGGAGAGCTCTCCATAAAGGGCGCGGAGGCCTCGGATCCCGTGAGCCGGCTCTCGGGGGGCAACCAGCAGAAGGTCGTCGTAGCAAAGTCGCTCGCCCGCGAACCCAACGTGTTGCTGCTCGATGAGCCCACGCGCGGCGTCGATGTCGGGGCGAAATCGGAGATCTACCGTCTCATGGACGATCTGGCGGAGGAGGGCAAGGCGATCTTGCTGATCTCTTCCGAGCTCGAGGAGGTACTCTCGATGACGGACCGCATCCTGGTGATGCGCGAGGGCCGCATCTCCGGCGAGTTCTCGCGGGATGAGGCGACCCAGGAGAACGTGATGACCGCGGCCACCGGCGGTTCCGAGAAGGAGGTGCCTGATGACGAGTGAGGCGGGAACCCACGCTGCAAAAGCGGAGGGTGGGACCAGGTTCCGTCGCGTACTGGGACGTCCCGAGACCCCGGCGCTAGCCTTCCTGATCCTGCTCGTGGTGGCCTTCTCGGTCTTGAGCGACACGTTCCTTAGCGTGACGAACCTCGAGTCCATCCTGATTTCGGTGGCAGTGCTCGGGGTTATAGCCCTCGCGGTCAACCAGGTGGTCCTTTGCGGGGAGATAGACATCTCGACGGGCTCGATGCTTGGCCTGTGCGCGGTAGCCGGCGGTGCGGTGGCGACGAGCGTTGGTGGGTTCGTGTTACCGCTGCTGGCCGCCGTCGCGGTCGGTGCCCTGTGCGGGGCGATCAACGGCACCCTCGTCACGCTGGGGCGCATCCCTTCCATAATCGTCACGCTCGGCATGCTGTACGCGTTGCGCGGCGTAATACTGCTCGTTACCGGTGGGACCTGGATCACCGCCCTACCCAACGACTCCAGGGTATTGGGCATGGGGAACGTGCTAGGCCTGAGCGTCCCTGTGATGATCCTCCTCGGCCTGTTCCTGGTGATGGAGGTTGTCGGACGCCACTCGACCTGGGGTAGAAACGTCTACGCCGTCGGGGGCAACCGGCGGGCGGCCCGTTTTGCCGGGCTACCCACGGACCGGGTGCGTTTTCTGGCTTTCGTACTCGTCGGCGTCTTTGTTGGCGTCGCCTCCATGATCTACATGGGGCGCGCGGGTTCGGTGCAGACCAACACCGGAACCGGCCTGGAGCTTCAGGTCGTCGCGGCCGTCGTGATAGGGGGGACGAGCATCTCCGGGGGACGCGGCTCGTCGCTCGCGTCCCTGACCGGCGCGATCCTAATAGGGGTCATCCTGAACGGGCTTGTGCTGGTCGGGGTGCCCGGCATCTGGCAGCAGGCCGTGCTTGGGGCCTTGATCCTGCTGGCCGTGACCACTGACGTCGTGCGCAGGCGGCTCCTGGGAGATGCGGCATGAGCGCGGCGACGGGGGCACTCAAGCGGCTCAGGTTCTCCCGCGAGCTGGTTCTGCTCGGCGTCCTTATAGCGCTCGTCATCGTGATGAGCCTGCTCTCGCCCCTCTTCTTCACGCTAGGCAACCTGCTAAACACCTCGCGCTACTTCGTCGAGGTCGGCCTCATGGCGCTGGGGATGACCCTGATCATCATCACGGGCGGTATAGACCTCTCGGTCGGCTCGAACCTGGCGCTGGTCTCTGTGGCCGTGGGCTTTACTTTTGCCGCAGGTCTCCCGCTACCGCTCGCCATCTTGTTCGGCCTCGTGGTCGGGGTGGCCGCCGGCTTTTTCAACAGCGTCTTCATAACTTTCCTGGAGCTGCACCCGCTAGTGGTCACCCTGGGAACCTTCGCCCTCTTCCAGGGGCTTGCCTACGGCCTCACGGGCGCGCAGGCCGTCTCGAACTTCCCGCCCTGGTTCGCCTACTTCGGGCAGGCTTACCTTCTCGGAGCCGTGCCTGGCCAGCTGATCATCTTCGTCGCGGCCATCGTGATCGTGTGGCTCATACTGTCGCGCACGAGCTTCGGACGTTACGTCTACGCCATCGGGAACAACGAGGAGGCCGCGCGTTTTTCGGGTGTGCCCATCCGCAGGGTCAAGGTGGCCATCTACTCGGGCATCGGCCTGCTCGTGGCGATCGCAGCCGTGATCTACACCTCCAGGGTCTCGACGGCAAGGGGCGACGTCGGGTTGGGGCTGGAGCTGGACGTGATCTCCGCCGTCGTGCTCGGTGGGGCGAGCATCTACGGTGGTTCGGGGACCATAGCGGGTACCGTGCTCGGCGTGGTCATCATCGCGATCCTGCGCAACGGCCTGCTTCTGGCCGGAGTACCGAGCACCTGGCAACTCTTTATCCTCGGCATCCTGCTTCTCGTCGCCGTGTTCCTGAACGAGTTCTTCCGCAAGGGCGAGGAGTAGAGCATGCCAGGTTAGCGTGGGTTCCGGTCTCTGGAAAGTAAGCCTGGGGAAGGAGGAGTAGCGTGTTAGGTTCGACGAAGAAGGTACTCTGGGTGGTCCTGCTCACGGTGCTGGTCGCCGCGGCTGTCTCGTGCGGGGTGGGCCAGCAGCCGTCGCAGCAGGGGAGTGGCGGTGGACCGGCCAAGATCTGCATGATGCCCAAGCTGGTCGGGATACCGTACTTCAACGCCTCCGAGAAGGGGGCCAAGGAGGCCGCTAAAGAGCTGGACGTGGAGCTGGTTTACGACGGCCCGACGGAGGCCAAGGCCGCGCTCCAGTCGCAGATGATAGAACAGTTCGTCCAGCAGCAGTGCGGCGCCATTACGGTGGCCGCCAACGACCCGAACGCCCTGGCTCCGGCCATGAAGAAGGCCGGTAACGCTGGCATCGCCACTGGTGCCTGGGACGCCGACGTGGCCCCCGACGCGAGAGACGTGTTCGTCAACCAGGCCACCTTCAAGGCCATAGGCTACGAGCTGGTCGACGTTATGGCCAAGCAGACGGACGGAAAGGGCAAATTTCTGGTCGTCACCGGTTCGCTCACGGCCCCGAACCAGGTCGCCTGGCTGAAGCAGATGCGCGCGCGCATGAAGGAGAAGTACCCGGACATGTCGATCGCCGCCGTCGAACCCGGCGAGGAGGATCTCCAGAAAGGCATCGACCTGACCAAGAACTACCTCAGGGCCAACCCTGACACGGCGGGCGTCTTCGGCATAACCTCCGTGGCCCTGCCAGGGGCGGCCGAGGCCGTCGAGCAACTCGGCCGCGAGGGCGAGGTGCCCGTGACCGGGCTCTCGACCCCCAACGAGATGAAGCCCTACCTCGAGTCCGGCGCCGTAGAGGAGTTCGTCCTCTGGAACCCCGTCGACCTGGGCTACCTCGCCGTCTACGTGGCCGACGCCCAGATCAAGGGCGATCTCCCGAAGTCGGGCACCTTCAAGGCGGGGCGCCTCGGCAAGGTAAAGATGATCGCCCCCGACGAGGTCCTTCTCGGACCACCGCTCGTGTTCTCGAAGGAGAACATCAACGACTACGATTTCTAGCAGGTCAGCCCGTCAGCACTTCGGCTTGTCGGCTGACTTTGGCACCGGCGCTCCTCCAGGCGCCGGTGCCAGCGGGGGAGGAGAGCGATTTTGGGTATGACAACCAGGCGGGCCTACGGGGATCTCGCGCGGAGGCTCGAGGATGGGGGTGTCGATCTCGCCTCTGTCGAGGAACGTCTGAGCGTCCAAAGGGTGGAGACCCCTTCCTGGGGCTACGGCGATACGGGCACACGCTTCGCGGTATTCTCGCAATTGGGGGTGCCCCGCGACCCATTCGAGAAGATGGCCGATGCGGCCCAGGTTCACGGCCTCACCGGCGTGTGTCCCTCGGTGGCCGTTCACATCCCCTGGGATAGGGTCGACGACTACGGCGAGCTGAGAGGCCACGCTGAATCCCTCGGCCTGCGCATCGGGGCCGTCAACCCCAACCTCTTCCAGGAACCGGAGTATAAACTTGGGAGCGTCTGCAACCCGGATCCAGCCGTGCGCCGTAAAGCCACGGACCACCTCCTCGAATGCGTCGAGATCGCGGGCAAGACGGGCTCAGACGTGCTCTCCCTGTGGTTCGCAGACGGCACGAACTACGCCGGCCAGGACTCGTTCACGGAGCGCCGTCACAGGATGGTCGAGTGCCTGGAGGAGGTCTACGCGGCCATGCCTGAGAACGTGCGGATGCTCCTGGAGTACAAGCCGTACGAGCCGGCCTTCTACCATACCGACCTCGCCGACTGGGGCGCGGCCATGACCGTGGCCCAGAGGCTGGGCGAGAGGGCGCAGGTCCTCGTAGATCTCGGGCATCATGCCAAGGAGGTAAACATCGAGTACGTGGTGGCGTTGCTGCTCGAAGAGGAACGTTTGGGTGGCTTTCACTTCAACAACAGGAGGTACGGCGACGACGACCTCATCGTGGGGAGCGTCAACCCGTTTGAGCTGTTCCTTATCTTTGTCGAGCTCGCCGAGGCCGAGGAGAGATCAGGAACGCGCATCGACTACATGATCGACCAGACCCACAACATCGAGCCCAAGATAGAGGCCATGCTCCTCTCCGTGATGAACCTGCAAGAAGCCTACGCGAAAGCCCTCCTGGTAGACCGCGCGAAGCTTGCACAGGCGCGCCACTCCAGCGACGTACTCGGCGCCCACCGCCTCCTCCTCGACGCCTACGCTACGGACGTACGTCCGCTATGCGCCAGGGTGCGTGAGAGCCTCGGCGGCGCGTCCGACCCGGTAGAAGCCTTCAAACATAGTGGCTACGCCGAGAAGGTAGCCGAAGAGCGGGGAGAAGGGGCGGGTGCGGGATGGGGTTAGAGCTGTCGGCTATCAGCGGGCAGCCCTCAGCCATACCATGTATGGCCAAAGCACGGTCTCTGATAGCAGATCTTGGGTATAGCCCTGCGCCGCGAAACGTCGGCGAACGATGATCGGAATACGAAAGCCTCATAGCTGAAGGCTCATAGCCGAAGGCGCCGACCGAAGGGAGGCCACACACATGGATACGAAAACACCGGGGGCGACGGAGAACCTGTGGGATGCGCGAGAGGTCGACGGTCTCTCCGAGCTCGAAGCCCTGGCCTACCGTTCCAACCTGCTGGGGAGGGATCGCGCGGTCGCCAACTACGGGGGCGGCAATACCTCGACCAAATCCAAAGAGAGGGACCACGCAGGACGCGAGGTGGATGTCCTCTGGGTGAAAGGATCGGGCTCCGACCTCGCGACTATAGGGGCAGGGCAGTTTACGGGGCTCAAGCTCGATGAGGTCCTGCCGCTTATGGGGCGCGGGGAGATGGAGGACCAGGAGATGGTCTCTTACCTGGCGAGCTGCCAGCTCAGGCCAGATATGCCAAGGGGCTCAATAGAGACGCTCCTGCACGCCTTCGTTCCTTACCCGCAGGTCGACCACACGCATCCGGATGCTATCAACATGATCTGCTGTTCGGAAGGCGGCGAGGACCTCGCGCGTGAGTGCTTCGGCGGGGAGGCGGTCTGGATCCCCTACATCCGTCCCGGCTTTACGCTGAGCAAGCAGGTGGGCGAAGCCGTGAAAAACAACCCGGACGCGAAGTTCGTCCTGCTTGCCAAGCATGGCCTCGTAACCTGGGGCGACACACACGAAGAGAGCTACGGCCGCACCATCGAAGCCATAAACTGGGCCGCCGAGTTCGTCGCCAGCCGCGCCGGAGAACCCTTCGGTGGGCAGAGAGTCGAGCCGCTCGCTCCCGAAATGAGGGAGTCCCTGCTCGCAGAGGTTCTGCCCACACTGCGCGGGACGCTCTCGTCGGGCTCGGAGGAATCGCCGCACAAGATACTCACGACCGATTACACTTCGGACGCCGTCCTCACTTTCATCTGCGGACGCGACTCCGAGGAGCTCTCCCAGGTCGGCGCCGCCTGCCCGGACCACCTGGTCAGGACGAAGGTCAGACCCCTCTGGGTAGGTTTTGACCCCGAAAAAGAGGGCGCCGAAGAACTAAAGGCGAAGCTCCGGGAGGGTGTCGCGCGCTACAGGGAGGATTACGAGGCGTACTTCTCGCGCCACGAGGAAGCCGACGAGGAGATGTTCGACCCGAACCCGAGGGTCGTGTTCGTCCAGGGCGTCGGGCTCATCGCCGCCGCGAACAACGCCAAGGAAGCAAACCTCTCCAGAGACTTCGCCTACAGGGCCATAAACGTGATGCGTGGCGCCCACGCCCTTGGTGGCTACGTCTCCCTCACCGATGAAGAATCCTACGCCGTCGAGTACTGGCCGCTGGAACTCTACAAGCTCACGCTCGCCCCGCCGCCCGATGAGCTGGCAGGCAGGGTCGCTTTCGTTACAGGGGGCGCGGGCGGCATAGGAAGCGCCGTAGCCCGATCTCTGGCCACGCGAGGAGCTTGCGTCGTAGTCTGCGACCTCGACGAAGAGGGTGCCGGAGAGGTCGCTGAGGGTCTGCCCGAGCCGGGCATTGCAGCGGGGGCCGACGTGACCGACGAGGGCGAGGTGGCGGACGCCTACCGGCGGGCGGTCCTTGAGTACGGCGGGGTCGACGTCGTCGTCTCCAACGCCGGGCTTGCCTCCAGCGCCCCCATCGAGGAGACGAGCGTCGAGATGTGGGACAAGAACCACGCCGTACTCGCGAAAGGATACTTCCTCGTTGCGCGCGGGGCCTTCCGCATCATGAAGGAGCAAGGTGTTGGGGGGAGCCTCGTCTTCGTCGCCTCCAAGAACGCCATGGCCGCCGGCAAGAACGCGGGCGCGTACTCCTCTGCCAAGGCGGCCGAGTTGCACCTGGCGCGGTGTCTCGCCGAGGAGGGTGGGCCCGAGCGCATCAGGGCGAACACCGTCAACCCTGACGCGGTGTTGCAAGGGTCCAGGATCTGGAACTCCGGTTGGCGCGAGACGCGCGCCGCCGCCTATGGTATAGAGCCAGACGAGCTCGAAGACTTTTACCGCAAGCGCAACGTCCTGAAGCTCAACGTGCTTCCCGAGAACATCGCCGAGGCTGTCTTGCACTTCGCCTCCGAGGCACGCTCCTCCAGGAGCACAGGCAACATTCTCAACGTCGATGGTGGCGTGAAGGACGCTTACCCCAGGTAGAGGACAGATGGCAGCGTACGCGTGGGTTCTCGAAGTCGGGCCTGGGTACGAAGAGGAGTACGTGCGTCGCCACCAGGAGATCTGGCCGGAGATGCTTGAATCGTTGCGCTCAGCCGGAATCCGCAACTACTCTATCTTCCGCCACGGTCTCACCCTCTTCGGCTACTTCGAGACAGAAGACATCGAAAAGACCCAGGCGTATCTGGCGAACGACGAGACGAACAGGCGGTGGAGCGAGTGGATGGCTCCTATCATGAAGGTAGACATCGACCCTACCACCGAGTTCCCCTACCTACTTCCCCTGCAGTGGCACATGGATTGACCTTCTGAACAGGATAGTGTCTTATTTGCTTTGACTAAGGAGGCGCGTCCGGTATACTCGCTGGGCTACGAGATAAAGAATATACGTCCACGATCATCGAGATGCCGGATGTCTGAGAGCATCTCTTTTTTTTGTGTCTTGTGCCTATCCTCTCCCGTTGAGTGGTAGCCCCCGACGTACGCTCCTTACGGTGGCGACCACTAGACAACGACAGAGAGGAAACAGAACATCTTGGCAAGCACAATATCCGAGGTCCGGACGACCTCTTTCGCAGATCTGCCTTTATCCGAACCGACCCGTAAGGCCGTGGCCGGTCAGGGTTGGGAGACCCCGAGGCCCATCCAGGCTCTTGCGTTACCCGAGTTACTGAGCGGGGAGGACGTAGTCGGGCTCGCGCAGACCGGCAGCGGCAAGACGGCCGCTTTCGCCATACCCTTGATCGAGGGCCTGAACAGAAAAGCGCGCGGAGTACAGGCGCTCGTGCTCGTGCCGACGCGGGAGCTCGCCGCGCAGGCAGCGACGGAGATCTCGAACCTCTCTCGCCACAACCGTCCCGTCGTCTTATGCGGGGGCGTGCCGATAGGGCCCCAGATCAAAGCCCTCAAGAACCGCTCCGCCGCCGTCGTAGTCGGCACGCCAGGCCGCATCCTGGACCACCTGCAGCGTGGCACGCTACGCCTCGGCTCGGTACGTTACCTGGTGCTCGACGAGGCTGACAGGATGCTCGACATGGGCTTCGCGCCCGACGTCGGGCGCATCCTCTCCCACACCCCAGACAGCAGGCAGACGGCCCTCTTCTCGGCCACGATGCCAGGCGCGATACGCGGGATGGTCAAGTGCCACATGCGCTCCCCCCACTATCTCACGGTGGAGTCGGAGGCGCCCACGGTGGACACCGTCGAGCAGGTCTACTATCGGGTGGACGGCAGGGACAAGACTCGGGCCCTGCAGGCCCTGATCGACGCCGAGGACGACCCCTTGGCGATCGTGTTCCGTAGGACCAAGCACGGGGCGACCAAGCTGCACCGCCAGCTGGAGAGGGAAGGCTACAAGGCGGCCCTCCTGCACGGCGGGAAGTCGCAGTCGCAGCGCACCAAGACGCTCGCCGGGTTTGCCAAAGGGCGGAGCAGGATCCTGGTCGCCACCAACGTCGCCTCGCGCGGCCTCGACATCCCGAACGTCTCGCACGTCGTCAACTACGACCTCCCCGAGGATGCGGAGACCTACGTGCACCGCATAGGAAGGACCGCTCGGGCCGGCAAGGACGGGGTGGCGGCGACGCTCGTGGGCGAGGCCGAGGTCAGGGAGTTCGATAAGATCCAACGTTCTCTTCCCGTACAGGTGCGCCGGAGCAAGCTGCCACTCTCCGCCTGATTCCGGACCCGTTTGAACGGTACCGCGTTTGGGATGCGGACGGGCAGAGCTCGTCGCACGCGTCATTCCCACGAAAACGGGAATCCACGATGTTGGCAGAAGGTCTATATAAGCCTGGATCTCCTCAACATACGGTTTTGTACTCCAGACAGACTAGACAATAAAACTGGAGGAGAGAAGCCGTGTCCTGGCAATTGCAGGAAGCGAAGCAGAGGTTCAGCGAGTTGGTACGACGCACGTTGGAGGAAGGACCTCAGGTGGTCACGAGGCATGGCGAGGAAGTTGTCGTGGTGGTCCCTGCTAAGGTGTTTCGGCGTACGAACGGGGAGAAGCTGGACTTCAAGGAGTTCTTGATGAGCGCGCCTGAAGGGTTGGAACTTATCATCCCGGAGCGTCCGCCGAACGACTTTCCGCGAGAGGTGGATCTGACAGGCGGAGACTGAGAGTGCGCTTTGAGCTTTATCCTTGACACCGACTTTGTCTCCGAGGCGCGCAAGGGTTCACGGGCCAACGCTGGCATGATGCGTTGGCTCTCCTCGGTCGCGGCTGAGGTCTGTACCTGAGCGTCCTGGTGATCGGTGAGATACGGCAGTGCATAGAAGGGTTGAGGGGAAGGGACCCGATCCAGGCTGACCACCTCGAGGTGTGGCTCTCCGGGCTGCGGCGTCATTATGCCGACCGAATCCTACCTATAGATCTGGAGATCGTCGAAGAGTGGGGGCGGATGAACGCTTCTGACCCCATCTCCCCTCGGGGTGGCCTGATGGCGGCCACGGCGAAAGTCAGGAACATGACCTTCGTCACCCGCAACACGTCCGACCTCGCGAGGACCGGCGTGCATCTGCTGAACCCGTTCGATCTTCCCTCTTGAGGTCGTTCAGTCGTTTCTTCTTATAACCCTTTGAGGAATACTATCTCGAGCGGTTCGTCTGGCATGAGCAGAGAACCGACGTCCACGTAGCCGAGCCTGCGGTAGAAATGTTGGGCGCGTTCGTTGGACGAGCTGGAGGTCATGACCGAGTCGTGGCCCAGCTTGCGCATCTCTCTTTCCCAGGATGAAGCGAGTTGCGTCCCGTAACCCTTGCACTTCGATTCTTCTTCCACCCACAGCAAGTTCATGAAAGGTATCTCGTCCCAAAAGTAGCCGTGGCGGAGGAACCCGACCGGACGGTCTCCCACGTAAGCCACCATGATCTCGCGTCGGGCTACCTTCTCCCTGATGACGTCGCGGTCGACGTGATGGTCTTCCCCGGTCAGGAAGTCTAGGTCATCCGGACCAGCGAGGCTACGCGCATGATTCTGCTTCCTCGCCGGGTAGCCCCAGCACGCAAACAGATCTCACCATCTCACCCGCCCGTAACGAGTCGATGCTCGATGCCACCCTGGTACACGATGTTCTTGACAGGGCTTACGGGAGCGACTAGCGTTGCAAGCGTGTCTATTGAGTTCCTGCTCACGTCGCTCGTCGTGGTCCTCATCCCTGGCACCGGGGTAGTCTATACGGGATCGAGTTCGATCGGCGGTGGCCGGCGGCGCGGGTTGTTCGCGGCCGTCGGCTGCACTCTGGGCATCGTACCCCACATGCTGGCAGCCATGCTCGGCCTCTCCGAGATCATGCAGGCCGGTCGTGTTCGAGACGGTCCGATGGGCCGGCGTGGCTTACCTTGTCTTCATGGGCTTCTCGATGATCCGCGATGCCGGAACCCTGCCACTGGACGACCAGGACGCACCGGGCGATTCCGCGGGTGCGGTCGTGTGGAGCGGGGTTCTTCTGAACGTCCTGAATCCGAAGCTGACCCTGTTCTTCTTCGCCTTCCTGCCGCAGTCCCTCGATGCTTCGCCGGGACTACTCGACGTGAGACTGATCGAGCTCGGCGGGATCTTCATGCTCATGACCCTCGCCGTGTTCGCCGTCTACGCAACCGCGAGCGCCGCGAACCGCGACCTCGTGCTCGCCGCGCCCGTGGCCCGCAGGTGGATCGAACGGGCGTTCGGTGCGATCCTGATCGGATTCGCCGCCAAACTCGCGTTCACAGATCGGTAATCCACTCCGGCGAGCGTTGCCGGCTGCATTCGGATGCGAAGTCGGGTAGGTTGAACCTGTACGAAGGTTCTGGCCAAAAACCGTTCCCCCGCCCGATGTGCGGTTCTTCTTCCCGTCGCAAGATATTAGCGTGCAAGGCTGGCCACGAGAGGGAGAAACCGGATGAACGATGAACCGTTGGCGCGGATAGAGCGCGAAGTTTTAGGGTGGGACGGGGTCTTCAAGAAGAGAGACGAATACGGTCCCGGCGGACTCGGTGTCACCGGCTACAGGTACGGGGACCCAAAGATAGGAGGACCCCAGATCGGGCACGTCCACGACGATGGCCACGCCGACTTTAGGTTCCCTAGAGAGGTGAGGGACGAGTTGATACGCACCGGGCGGGCGATCCCTCATCCCGCGTTCCCGGACAGCCGGACGACGGCGAGCTACCGGATCCAGACCTCCGAAGACGTGGCGGGAGCCCTGGAACTCTTCCGCATGAACTACGAGCGAAGGAAGGAACAGGCCGAACGCAACTTTGTGCGCCGGGGATGATAGGTGGCACGTTAGATACCCTCGCCACACGAAGGGCCTCGTGCCCGAGACCGTCGAGCGACTAAAGTATGATCGACCGAGGAGATACTCTGATGGAGACCGTGATATCCGGCCTGTACGCTTCGGAACCCGAACCGCTGGGGTTCGGCCCCTCGCTCGGGATCCGCGCGTTCCTGCTCCAACGCGAGCGGGGCAACCTGCTCGTCTACAGGTCCGAGGCGCTGGAGCGAGAGGTGGAGGCGGTGGGCGACCTCGGCGGCATCTCGCGCCAGTATCTCAACCACCACCACGAAGCCTCACCCACCTGCGACTGGGTAGCCAGCACGTTCGACGCTCCGCTTCACGTTCATGAGGAAGATGCAGCGGCGACAGCCGAGATCTGCAACGTGGACGCGACCTTCTTCGAACGTCACAAGCTCGACGAGGACTTCGAAATCATCCCCATCCCGGGGCACACGAGCGGGGCGACGGCTTTCCTCTGGGATTCGGGGCAGCATCGCGTCCTTTTCACCGGCGATACGATCTTCTTCGGCCGGGACAAATGGAGGGCCGCGGTACTCGACGGGGTCAGCGACCGGGAGCGATACATCGGGAGCCTGGAGTTGATCCGCTCTCTGGACTTCGATCTGATCGTGCCGGGGATCGCCTCCGCAGGCCACCCCTACTACTCGTTCACCGACCATGCGGGGGCCACCCAACAAATCGACGCGATCCTCGAACGCCTGCGACGCGGCGAGGATGGCTGAGATGATCCAGCCTCGCGCCACCGTGGGCAAGACGTTGCTCATCCCCTGATCGACGGGGATACTGCGTCCTGACCAGACGGACTCACCACGAAAGGACTTGCCAGAACGATGAAGATAACCGATGCTGACCATACCAACTGGCGGGTAAGGGATGTCGGGAAATCCCTGGGCTTCTACCGCGACGTCCTGGGTCTCGAGCCGTTCGGCCTCGACGAATATGAGCGCGGGGAGCATCCCCTCGTCTCGCTGCGGGTAACGCCCGGGTTTATCCTGCATCTTAGGCCGGATCCCACCTTCGAGCCCGGCGCCACCGGGGGTTACGATCACCTCGCCCTCGTGGTTGAGGGTACGGACCCGGATGCGCTGTCCGAACACCTAGAAGAGGCGGGCGTGGAGATCGAAAGCACCTCCAAGAACGTCATAGGGGCCCGAGGCTCGGGAGAAGCCCTGTACGTGCGGGATCCGGACGGCTACCTGATAGAGCTGAAGTTCTACGACGCCGGGTCCGGTGCTCTTCACGCCGAATGATTCCCAAGGGCATCAAGTTCGGAACTGGCACGAAAGGAAGCTTAGCGACTAACATACCCGTACGTTGATGAACAACGGGACCGACGACTATGCGAGACGTTTCGCCCGGCTCCGGACCAACAGAAACCGCAAGGTGTGGTCCGAGGTCACGGCGCATCAGGCTCCACACAAGCCGATCCTGCTCTTATGCGTCTTGGACCTCTTCGACTCCGGCGAGATATCCTTGAACCTCGTCGAGATCTCGGATGACCTTGTAGAGCTATTCGACAGGTATTGGGGGCGCGTCCTGCCCTTCAACCGACCAGGCAACCTCGTGTTGCCTTTCTATCACCTGCGGGGAGATGGATTCTGGCACCTTATTCCTAGATACGGTCGTAGCTCATTCGGCTCGCAGATAACTTCGCTGACCCGGCTGCGGGAGGAAGCGATCGGGGCTCGTATGGACGAGGAACTCTACGGACTCATCGAGTCAAAGGAGAACCGCGACCGCTGGCGAAGCGTTCTGATCGAGACGTATTTCTCGCCGGAGATCAGACCTCTCGTTGTAGAGCAAAGCATCACCAACCGTGGGGCTTTCGCCTATAGCGAGGAGTTACTGAA
>DATDKB010000164.1:0-3202 GCA_036520255.1 Rubrobacter sp.
GGCGCTCAATCTCGGCCGCCCTCTCGTCTATCTCACGGTCCGTAAGGATGCCCTTCTCGACGAGTAGCCTCTCGGTGGCCGCGGCCCAGCGTTCGTAGTACGAGAGGTCGCGGTAGTTTTCCAGGCTCTCGATTGCCCTGCGGTGCTCGTCCGTACTCTGAAGTCCCCTGGCTCCGAGCGCCGAGTTTATGGCGTCGGAGAGGCGTTCCCAGTCCTCGACCTCATGCTGGCCCCTGCCTATGGGACCGGCGGGCGATCCGCCCATGTCGTGGACCCCGCTCAGGGCGCTGCCCCTATCCGACCGTCAAGACTTCCTTGATCGGGGGCCGTTCGACGAGCTCCTCGACGTACTCCTGGAGCTTGAGGCCGACTGGTGTGGCGACGGCGTGTTGGAAGTCGGAGAGCTGGAAGAGGAAGTCGGGCGAACCTGGCTCCCGCACCTGGTTCAAGCGTCCCTCCTGGCGCATGCGCCTGGCGACCGCGCGCAGCACGGAGTAGGACATGCGGGAGAGGTCGCGCAGGGGCTGGTGCCTGTTCTGGCGGGTGCCGAGGTCCACTTGCGCCATGGCCTCGAGCCCTACCACTTTGAGCACGTCTATCATGATCCCGGTCTCCACCGCGTAGCCGGTCAGGAACGGGATGGAAGAGAACAGCTCCCTGTCGGCGACGAACTCGCCGGCGAGCGGCTGCACGAAGCCGGTGAGCTCGGGGTAGAAGAGGTTGAAGAGCGGCTTGGTCGAGAGCTCGGTTACCCGCCCGCCGCCGTCTGTCTCTACCGTCTCATGGCTCTTGAACGGACGCCGGTAGGCGGCCTTGGCGAACCGGATCTCAGGGACCTCCAGGATCGGGCCGAGAACGCCGTAGACGAGCTGCGGCCTGAAGTCCTTGGTGTCCGCGTCGATGTACATCACGAGGTCGCCACGCGCCACGGAAAGCGCGCGCCACATCGCGTCGCCCTTGCCGTGCGCGCCGCCGTGGTTGCTCATGAGCTCGTTTTCGGAGTAGACCTCGGCGCCTCTTGAGGCAGCCACCTCGGCCGTGCCGTCGGGGGAATCCGCGTCGACGGCCAGGATCTGGTCCACCAGCGGATGGTCCCCACCCTGACGGTTTACGGCGTGGATCTCATCGACTATTCTACCGACCGTGTCGGCCACGTTGCGGCAAGGCAATACCGCGCTGACCGTGAGGCCGAGCTCGCGCTTGCGGCGTCCCAGGGCCTCGAGGTCCGAAAACTGCTTGTAGTCGTAGGAGCGATGCTTAAACCACTCTACAGCGTCCACGGGCATCACACTCCTTACGTAGGTCTCCACATCACAGCCACGGTAAGCTACCGTATATCCTCGGCATTGTCCATTCTTTTTTCTTAATGTGACGGATAGCCCATTCCTTTACCGGATACCAATCGTCGTGCGATGCCCCGCCAGGGTGTTCGGAGGCGAGTGGTAGAATCAGGACCCTTTTGGGAAGGCAGTTGCCTGCGACTTACGGAGAGTTTGGAAGTCTATGCGCATAGTGTTGACCAACGACGACGGCATCGACGCCCCCGGGCTTCTCGCAGCCCGGCAAGCGCTGGAGCGGGTCGGTGACGTCATCACCGTTGCCCCCGACAGGAACCGCTCCGGGGTGGGCAGGAGCATCTCCTTCGGGCGCTCGCTCCACGTCGAAGAGGTCGAGATGGCCGATGGGGTCACGGGCTACGCCTGCTCGGGTACGCCGGTAGATTGCGTGCGGCTCGTCGCCCTGGGCCTTATGGACTTTGAACCCGACGTGGTCGTCTCTGGCATAAACCACGGCGAGAACCTTGGCGACGACATAACCTACTCAGGGACGGTCGCCGGGGCGATGGAGGGAATAGTTATTGGGGTCCCCGGCATCGCCGTCTCCCTTAGCATAAACCGTCCCTGGCACGAGACGGTCGAGGAGAGCATGCCGCTCGACGAGGGGCTTCACTTCGAGGCGGCAGCGGATTTCACCGCTCGCCTGGTCAAGGTAGCCTACAAGGGCTTGCCATCGGGACGAATCCTCAACGTCAACGCGCCGAACCTGCCCCGCGAGAAGCTCCGAGGAGCGCGGGTCACCAGGCTGGGACGGCGGTTCTACAAGGACGAGCTCGTCGAGGTACGGGATGACGAAGGGCGGGTCGGCTACGACATCTACAACAATCCTCCGGGCCGTCACGAGGAGGAGGGGACCGACTTCGCGGCCATCGAGAACGATGAGATCAGTATCACCCCCGTCCACCTGGAGCTGACCGACGCGCCTGCCATCGAGGAGCTGGGCGTCTGGGATGTGAACGGCCTCCTCGAAGATGGGCTCGACTAGGCCTTGCTGAGCGCCGCCCTCTTCGACTTCGACGGAACGCTCGTCGACACGACGGAGATGATCCATCAGGGAATGCGCCACGCTGCGAGCACGGTCTTGAGCCGCGAGGACATCCCCCGCGAGACCCTGCTCGCCAACGTTGGCCAGCCCCTCCCACGCCAGATGGAGCTAATCGACGCCGAAAAAGCAGAGCTCCTGCTCGAGGCCTACCGCCAGCACCACGAGGAGAATCACGACGCCCTGATCCGGGAATTTCCGGGCATCGAAGAATCACTCGGGCGACTCCGCTCCGCCGGAATCAAGGTCGCCGTTGTCACCTCCAAACGCCAGATCTCAGTCGAGATGGCCCTGAAGAACTTCCCGGATCTGCGCAACGTCGTCGACCGCTTCGTCACGATGGAGGACACCAAGGAGCACAAACCCCATCCCGAGCCATTGTTGAGGGGACTCGAGCTACTCGGAGGCGTACCGAAAGAGGAGGCCGCGTACGTCGGCGACTCTCCGTTCGACGTGGAGGCGGCGAAGGCCGCTGGCCTCACCAGCGTCGCCGTGAGCTGGGGTGCCTTCTCCGAGGACAGGCTGCGAGAAGCAGATCCCGACCACCTCGTCCCCGACATCGAAGCGGCGGTGGAGGTTCTGTTGTCGCTCTAGGATCGTTCGCGAGCGGCCCCTACAATTTTCGTAGGGCTTCCGCCAGCGCCTTCAGCTCTTCCTCTGTGTTGAACAGGTGCGTGCTCGCCCTGATGTAGGTGCTCGAGCCGGGAACGTAACGCAGGATAAACCTCTGTTCCAACAAACTCGCGACGGCATCGCTGGCCACCACGCCTTCGATCTCGAAGCTGACGAGACCCGAGCCCGCGGGCCTCGGCGAGCGGACGGT
>DATDKB010000165.1:0-2341 GCA_036520255.1 Rubrobacter sp.
CCCCCGACGCGCAGGACGTCACCGAGGAAGACCATGCCAGAGAAACGGCTCCGGAAGGTCTTTACGTAGCCGTGCTCCAGGTAAGGCGAGAACAGGAGGCCCATCGAGGCCACCGTAAGCATGCCGTGGGCAATGATGCCAGGCAATCCTGCTTCTTCGGCGGCGGCGTCCGAGAGGTGGATCGGGTTGGGGTCGCCCGACGCTTGCGCGTACTGTGCGAGCCGCGTGCGGTCGACCGGGGGAAGGGTTCGTACGCCCAGTTCGTCCCCTACGCTCCAGCGCGGCGCGCCTTTCATACCCCGATCGCACGCCTCACGGCCTCCGTCACCACGACCGTGTCGTTCGTCGTGAAGATACGCTCGCCGCCGGGACTGTCTCCCGTACGCTCGAAGATGAGGAAGCCGAGCAGGCCGCGGCGGCCTCTTTTGTCGTAGGAGTCTTTTAGTTGCATACCACATAAGACCACTTCGCCGACGAGGAGCGGTCGCTCGTAGGAGATGCGGAACTCGCCGTGGATCAGGCCCGCAGGCGGTAACGTGAGCCCCTCGACGCGACCGTAGTCGAAGGTCCGTGGGAAGGTCGGCGGCGCGAGAAGGTTGCCGTACCGACTTCTCTCTGCCGCTTCCTCGTCGACGTAGAGCGGGCTCGGGTCGGCGATGGCCTCTGCGAACAGGCGAACGGCGCCGCGCTCGACGGTGTTCCTGACCGGCTCCGAGCGGAGCCCGACGGCCTCCCTGTAGAGCACTAGTCCCTCGGCCCACCGGCGACGTAGAGCACCTGTCCGCTCACGAACCCGGCCTCCTCGGAGGCGAGGTAAAGGATGGCGGCGGCCACGTCCTCGGGCCATCCTGCGCGTCCGGCGGGGATGCTCTTCACGCGCTCGGCGACGAAGTCGTCAAAGTCCACGCCGAGCCGGGCGGCGGTGTCGCGGGTCATGTCCGTCTCGATAAAGCCGGGGGCCACGGCGTTCGCGGTGACGCCGTAGCGGCCAAGCTCGACGGCGAGGGTCTTTGTGAAGCCCTGTATGCCGGCTTTGGCAGCGGAGTAGTTGGCCTGGCCGCGGTTGCCTAGCGCGCTCGTCGAGGAGACGTTGACGATCCTGCCGTAGTTCCTCTCGACCATGTGCTTCTGGGCCGCCCGCGTGCAGAAGAAGGCTCCGCCCAGATGCACGTTCAAAACGGTGCGCCAATCATCGTCGGTCATCTTGTGGATGAGGTTGTCCTTCGTAACGCCCGCGTTGTTGACCAGAATGTCCAGCCGTCCATAACGCTCTACCGTCTCCCCCACCGCGTTCTCGACTTCGGTACGGCTTGTAACGTCCACCTTCGCCGCAAAGACATCCATGCCTTCATCGACGAGCTGCCGCGCCGTCGAGAGCGCGCCCTCGGGCTTCGCGTCCGTCAGGCACACCCGCGCGCCCTCCCGAGCAAAACGACGCGCCGTCGCCTCGCCGATCCCGCGCGAAGCCCCCGTCACCATCGCAACCCTGCCATCAAGTCGGCCCATGTCGCTCCCTTCGGTCGCTCAGCACGCTCCGGCATTCGGCTTCCGCTTTCAGCACGCCGCCTGCGGCAGCTTGTCAGGGCGTCGTCCCGAAGCGCCGCCATGTACTTCGAACCTTACCGCCGCTGAAGGTGGTTCGTCGTACGTAGCCGGTCGAGGTAACCACAATAGCCGAAAGGCGGCGGAGCCGCCGTGCTGACGAGCGTAGGAGACTCCGGAGCGGGCTAGTAGCCATCTCATAAATACCTAAGCAGGATGAAGATGCACCCTAGTCGCACGAGGCCGAGGTAGTTCTCCACCCTCCGCTCGTAGCGCACCACCAGCCGTCGGCAGTTATCCAGCCAGGCAAAGAGGCGCTCTATTTTCCAGCGCCTCTTGTAGCGTCTGAGTTTGCGGCCGTCCTGGGTCTTGGGTCTCTTCCTGTTACTTCGGTGCGGAGCGATCATCTCTATACTCCGCTCTTCGAGAGTCTCATCGAGCGGGTCCGAGTCGTGGGCGCGATCTCCGATTAGCCGCTCTGGTTCCTCGTCGGCGCAGCTCGCCGCTAGCGTCGCCTCCACGAGTGTGACCTCGTGTGGCGAAGCGCTCGTCGCGTGTACGCCGAGAGGAAGTCCAGATGCGTCTGCCAGCGCCATGAGCTTCGTGCCCTTGCCCCGTTTGATCGTTCCCACCGATCCGCCCCCTTTTTAGCGCTCACGAACGTGCCGTCGATGAAGCACTCGGAGAGGTCCAAGCCACCATTCTCTCTTGGGTCCTTGACTAATGCTCGAAGAATCCCATCCAGCACACCTTCCTCGTTCCACCGCTGGAAGCGTCGGTGAGAGGTTTGGTAAGGTGG
>DATDKB010000166.1:0-2238 GCA_036520255.1 Rubrobacter sp.
ACACCGGCACCACCGGCGGCCGCAAGTTAAGGAACCACTCGTAGGCCGTCGCCACGCCCTCCTTGCCCTGGTTGTACTGGTCGCCCATAGACCAGCTCGCTCGGGTGCTATCAGGTAGGTAGTAACCCGATTCTCCCAAGAAGGCCATGGATCGCGCCGCATCAACCCGTCGGGATGGCAGGTTTTTAGGCTTCGAGACCGTGGCGAAGAGGGTTAGCGACGAGCTTGCCTACGTAGTGGAGGTAGAGCACTTGGAAGCCAAGGTTTAGGGAGGGCGGCAGATCACCCGGTACGCCCTGCGGGTCACCATGATCTTTGGACCAGAAGAGGGCGCGTGGAGAGTGGCTCACCGCCACGCGGATCAGATAACACCCCCTCAGCCAGCCGAGTTGGCGGTCCAGAGGTAACCTTACTCTGAGCGAACTTCGCAGAACGCCGTAAAGCCGAAGTTCCGAGAATCGTTCTTAGGCGAAGTTCACGGCGCCGTGAAAGCTGCTGCGGGCCGGCCCAGACGGGTCAAGAGACGCACGAGGTGCCCCTTGGCCGCCAACGGCTGTAGCATCCGCTCGGCTTCCCCCACCGTCAGCGAGGTCCGAAACGCCGCCCCCCAGCGAAGCTAGTCGTCGGCTTCCCTCGCCGGACGATCGCCTCCAGCAGGGTCAGGCACCCTAAACTCGAACCTCCAGGGCCCGCGGATCGTCCTGTACCCGATCTCCTCGTAGCATGCCTCGTAGTCCTCGTCGTAGGGGCAGTCCGGCTCGCCCTCGAGCGACCTCACCTCGAACGACGTGCGGCCCTCCGCCGGGGCCCTCAGCATGAGCTTGTGGCACCTCTTGGGGGGGTTGCCCCACGCCGAGCCGGTCGAGACCCAGCCGCTCGTGCTCCAGCCGCCTAAGAGCGTGCCAGCGCCGCCGTTGATGTACCAGACGTGCTCGTCGTCGGGGGGCCGGTAGCAGACGACCGCCCGGGGCCTGCCCGGGGAGTTTATTACCCGGTCCAGCCTGAGCGTGACGCCCTCGGCCGTCGCCTTCCGGTTTACGTCTACCACGTGGACGGGGTGCACGGGGACGTCGAAGTTGAACACGAAGGGATCGCCCGGGAAGGGCTCGGGCGGCGGCCACTTCCCTCCTAACGGGACGACCGCGCTCTCGTAGAGGGGTATCTGCAGGCGGAAGTCGCGGTCCTTGCCCGGCTTGAGCCCCTCCTCGGGCCTGAAGGCCACCAGGTTTTCCAGGGGCCCTTCCACCGGCATGGGTCCCCCGGAGAACTCCCCAGAGTTGTCTGCCATCCGGAACTTGGTGCCCTTTTCGTCGGTGAGGGCGACGACGTCGTCGCCCAGGCCGTACTTCTCGAGGTACTCCTCCTCGCGGGGCGTGGGCTCCCCGTAGCCGAAGCCGAGGATGGGCTGCAGCTCGGCGGGGTGCCCGGCGACCTTGCGGTCGTCCTTGAGGTTTTCCACCTGGTAGCCCACGCTGACGTAGTTCTCCTCGGCGTAGACCCAGTTCAGGGTGACCCTCGCGCCGGCCTCGGTCTTCGTCATCTGGAGCTTCTCGCTGGCTCTGTAGGCGGGTCCCGCTCCGCCGCCGGGCTTGAAGCCTCGGGAGGTCCCGGAGGACGCCTCGCGGGCGGACGCGCCGCCGAACACCGTGCGGGCGACCCCGTTGCCGTCGGGCGAGAAGGCAGGTCGGTGGCCCCCGGCGACTTCGGTCTTGGCTCCCCCGCCGGGTTCGAGCAGCGAGTAGTGGATCACGCCGTCGCTCGTGCTGGTGTAGGCCATCGTGCCGTTCTTTCCCGGGAAGGCGGCTTGCGCTTTCTCCCCCGAGACCGCCAGGAGCAGGGCCACCGAGCATGCCACCGCCAACACCGCGGCCACGAACCACACCCGCCGCTTCGTCAAAGCCATCACTCTGCTCCCCGCTAGCTTTCGTCTGCCCTTGCATACGCCCTGTGCTCCTGTTTCGTTCAGGTTCTGTTTTTGTCAAACTTCCGCGGCCGCATTTACCCCGGCATTTGTGAACAAAATGAGGACGAAGCTCGCATAGCCCCGGTCCGGTACTCTTTGTTTTCTTATGTACAGACCCCCCGTTGTGTACATAACAAACGAGCCCAAAAAAGGCCCGGACCGCCAGACGGGGGTCTAACGGACCGGGCGAATCGGGCGGCGAAGTAGAGGTATTAGGAGGAAGGGAGCCGCCCGTGGTGGTAGTCTAAGAGAAGGGGTGTGCCAGCCAGTCCTCC
>DATDKB010000167.1:0-7837 GCA_036520255.1 Rubrobacter sp.
AGCCCGTGAAGGTCGCGACCCGGCCCCGCGCATCCACGACCCCAACCTGCCTGTGTTCGCGGTCTTCGTCTGACGAAATGAGAGATTCGATCGTCTCTTCGGCGGTGAGGCCCTCGGACATCATGTCGAGGCCGCGCGGGCCGTAGTTATAGTTCGCCATCGCCTGGGTCGCCACGGCGCCGGCGCCGGCCCGGGCCCAGGGCACGACCGACCCCACGGCGAGGAACTTCGACTGCACGGCGACGCCCAAGGAATCCGTCTCCGGCTCGAAGGCCACGATGGAGAAGGTCGCTATGGTCTTCTGGATCTTGGTTTTCATGCCCCTCCTTGCACCCTGGCCAAATCACCGTCGCATCGAGGTGCCGGCTCGGCCAGTTCCGAATGCGCCCATCTTAACCCAGCGCCGGTCCTCCGTTGCCCCGCACCCTCCCATGCCCGGCATTATGGCGACAACCCTGCACGGACACCAACAGAGCAAGGCCCGCGCTCGGCCCCGCCTGGCCAGCGCCTCCTCGCCGTAGGGCCTCTAGTCAAGATACCTGGCGTATCCCACGGATGATCTTGAAACGTAACCAGGTCGTAACCGAGCTCTTCGCTGCGTCTCGCGAGCGCGTGACCGTAGTTCATAAGCGCAACCCTCCTAATCTATCGCGCCGTCCGCAGCCTTACGGCACCTATGGCTGGCCGACCTCCTAAAGAAGCCGGAGCGCTCGCAACCGTAAGAAAGCCGTCTTGGTCGCCCGAAGGAGCACCGACGGCCCGTTCTGGGGTCGCGCGGGCCACAAGATCGGTCGGCAGCCCGCGTAGGTATGGGAAGCTATGACGATAGCCCTGCTCGTCGCCCGGCCGAGGTCCACGCCGTCCGGGTTCGTGAGCCACTGCACGGCGATATTCCGCAGGATGCCGGCGAGCCGGCGGGGTGTCGCTGAGGATGCTGTGACGTTCTCTCCGATCCCAAGATGGCAACGAGTCATCGAGTTACATGGTGTGTCCTTTCCCGATCAACCTTCCTACCCGATGCCAAGCAACAACATCACGATGGAGAAACCGAGGCCGCCTAGAACACCGAGCATGCTGAAGACCCATCCGGTACGCCGGTTTGGCAAGGCGCGCAGGTACGACCAGCCCGCCGCCGTGAACAGCGCGCCCCCGAGAACGAACCACGGTCCCCACAGGAACGTGTACCAGCGAACCACCGTCAGGAGTGCGGGTTCGACGGGAGCAGGCAAGACGCCGGCGAGCATCAGCAAGCCAGCGCCGACGAAGAGGGCACCGTGCCAGGCAAGGAGCGTGCCTGCACCCCAGGCCAGAATGAGCAGTACCCACCTGGGGAAGAGCCTGCCCCACCTCTGGACGAGGGCCAGTGCAACCAGGCCTGCGAACACCTTCATGGCGCCGGTGATCCTCAACAACGTTATGGACCAGGAGACCCGATCTTGGGCGAGCCGCACGAGGTCGGGTGAGACGGTGCTCTGGAGGCCGCCCGTTCCTCCTGCCGCCCAGTAGAAGCTCGGCACGGCGAACACAAAAGCCCACGCGCAGGCGGTGTACGCTGTCCAAGCCGACCGTAACCCGGCGCCGGACGCTTTTCTCTTTGTCCCATGAGATGCCGCGGTTGCCAAGACCCTCAGTCCCTTTCTCGACGGCTTCTACGCGTTTCTCTCGAAGGCCGCGTGTTCAGGCTGCCTGGCGTGGGCCGGCCGTCATACGCCCGATGCCGTCACGGAAGTCGGGAATAGAGGGAAGTCCATTGCAACTCCCTCCTGGCGTTCGAGACGCGGAGCGTGCTCGTCCTCACGACGGCGAGGTAGGGCGCGATGATCCGTAAGGCTACGCGCGGGAGCTCCAACGGCCGCGGCGTGCTGAAGGCCTCGGCCAGAGCCCACGTGAAGTCCCTCCAGTTCACCGGCTCGTCATCGACGACGTTGTAGGGTTGTCCCGGCCTTCCCCATCCCTCTCCGGACGCGCCGGTCGGGCGGCGGTTCCCGAAAAGTTCTGTCATGTGCGCTCCCCTCTTCCGGTTAGATCCAGTACGAGGCCGGGGAGACCGTCGATGCTCTGTGCGTTTCTGCGGGCCCGGTACTCGGCCATCTTCTCGGGTCCCTTGCGTTCTGCCGAGTCCAACAGTTGCTCGCGGGGTCCCAGCAGCTCCATGCGCGGAACGCCGTACCCGCACGAGCTCGCGACCCTGCGCACCGCCACGTCAACGATCGCCCGCTCACCAGGCAGGTCGGGGACACGGAGCCGCAGCTCCTCGAAATCGGGGTCGCCGGGTTCGTGAACTCGGCCGTGACCCTGGAGGCGGATTATCTGCGGTGGGTCGCCGAAGGCGCAGAACATGAGGGTTATGCGCCCGTCTGCCCTGAGGTGGGCTATGGTCTCGACGCCGCTTCCGGTGAGGTCGAGCCATGCGACGCGGTTCGGCTCTAAGACGCGGAACGTATCGAGGCCCCGCGGCGAGACGTTGACGTGCGTGTCTGGGTCCGTGGTGGCGGTCGCCACGAAGAACACCGGCTGCGCTCCGAGCCAGCGTGCAAGGTCGTCCGTAATGCTGTCGTAGACTTTGCCCATGCTTCGTTCCTTCCGGTTAGTCTCTATCTGTGAAGGCCAGGATACCCGCGACGAAGAGGGCCCAGAACCCCGAGCGTGGCATGAGGGTAGCCCCTACCGCGCCGATACCGAAGAGCATCGGTCCCACGAAGAAAGGTAGCGTTCCCGTCTGCCGCTGGGTCCAGCGAGCCAAGAAGCCCATCAAGATAAGCGATGCCCCGCAGGTGAGAAACCAGACAGCCGCCTCTCGGTCGGGGTCATCCTCTATGGTGTCGATCACCCCGTCGCGCACCATCTCCCGCAGGGCCTTTCGATATTTGGCTAGCCCAACGGTCGTGTGCAGGACACCGACGGTCGCAAGCGCGTCGCCGGCGGTTGGACGCAGTAACCGAGTCATAGACGTGCTCCGTTTCTGGGCTTATTCAAGCTCTTGAAGAACTTGGAAAGTAGCCTGGCTATCCTTCGCAGTTCCCACCTCAATAGGAACGTGTGGTTGGCGTCCTTCTTACGTTGCACCCGCAGAGCGTGGGCTAGGCGGTCTTGCTCCGCTTCTCGCATCATCTCCTGGTAACGTTGTCGCCAGACGTTGGGATCCATCATCTCGTTCATCCCTGTCCTCTCTCTATGACCACGGGGCCTCCGGGTGGCGCACTGGCCTCTGGGCGCTGGAGCCTGAGTACCGCCCAGCCACCGACCAGGGCTCCGAGTCCGCTCGCGGCAATCAGGAGTACGGTTGACACCCAGAACGGCGCCAGCCACGCGCCAGGCTCCAGGGTGAAGACGTTGTCGGGGCCGGGGATCAGGAAGTGATAGGCAAATTCGAAGGCTAACGACCCCGCCATCGAGCCCAGGAGCAGCCATGCTCCCGCGAGACGTAACGGGGTCCAGAGCAGGACCGCGGCGACGATCGGGGCCAGGTAGATGACCACATCACATATACCCACTGCCACACTTCAAGTGAGAAAACGTTCTGTCCGACGTGGGATACCGCGTGCGTGAGGTTGATCGCCGTTGCCAGCACGACGGCCGATGTTCCGTAAACTGCCGTCTTTCGCATCAGTTCTCCGGTGCTCGCTAGTACTACTTGCCTTCATGATTGAGACGAGACGGCGACAGATACTGTGACATTCACTGCCTCGGCACGGCCGGATTAGAGGACATCGCGCCTCCTCAAACCCAGGAGCCCGGCCGCGACGAGGACGGCGGAGATCAGGGCGAGCCACACGAGCGGCGCCGCAAACACGTCATCCCCGGGCAGCTTTGGGACGTGGGCGAAGGGCGAGAGGTCGAGCACACGCTTGCTCAGCTGCAATGGCCTGCCGAACTCCTCGAGCAGCACACACGCCGCAAGGACGGCCCAGCCCACCGACGCGGCGAGCCGTGGCAGCAACCCGAAGAGCGCGGTCGAGACCCCGACGAGCACCCATACGGCTGGCAATTGCACCATCGCCTGGGCCAGCACGCGTGGAAGGTCGTCCCCCACGGCACCCGTGCTCAGCCCGTATGCCAGGCCGGCGGCGATGCCGGCGACGCCTAGCAAGACCGCCGGTCCAAGGAGCGCGAAGGCCAGGTGGCTTGCCGCCCACCGCCACCGGGAGACTGGGGAGGCAAGCAAGGGCTCTACACGCCCGCTCGTCTCCTCGCCCCGCAGCCTGAGCGCGGCCCCTATCGCGTAGCCAGAGGCGATGAGGCCGAGGAGGCCCATGATCGCGGCGAAGTACGTGTCGGCGATGCCCGAAGACCCGCCCAACCTTTGGACCACGACCTCGAGCTTGGGGTTGTCCCGGATCACTTCTACACCACCCTCGGCGATGCCGCCGAGTATGGCACCGAGGGCGGCGAATCCGAAGGTCCAGGCGAGGAGCGAGCCTCGCTGCAGCCGCCAGGCCAGGCCGAGCGGACCCCGCAACCAGCCCACCGCGGCCGCGCGACCCGGCCGCGTCGGAAGCAGGCCGCTCCCCAGATCCCGCCGCGCCGAGAGCGCGAGGGCGGAGGCGAAGAATACGGCCACGACGCCGGCGAACAGGACGAAGATCCACCACCTCTGGTCGCCGTAGAGATGGATGCGCTGTATCCACCCGAACGGCGTGAGCCAGGAGATCCAGAACGGTCCCTCCTTCCTGCCCACGTCGCCAACCATGCGCAGCACCAGACACAGCCCGAGGATGGCGATGGAGATGCCCCTCGCGGCCCGCGCGCCCTCGGTCGCCTGCGCGACCGCGGCCGCGACCGCGGCGAACACCCACCCGAACACGGCCCACGCGAGCCCGAACGCCACTGACCCCGCGACCGGCAGCCCGTAGGCCACCAGCGTAGCCGCCGCGATGGCGCCCAGTGCCACGTCGGCGCCAAAGGTGACGAGGAGGGCCGCGAAAAGCGACGCTTGCCGCCCGACCACGGTCGCCCCGAGGAGCTCGCGCCTTCCGGCCTCCTCCTCCGCGCGGGTGTGCCTGATGATGGTCAGCAGGCTCGCCAGCCCCACGAACAGGACCGTGCCGCCGAGGCGCCACGCGGTGATAGCGCCGAGGCTGTGCCCGAAAGCGTGCCCATAGAGCGCGAGGAAGGTCGGGGAGCTCGTAACGATGTCTATGTAGGACTGGCGTTCGGCGCCCGTTGGATAGAGATCTTTCATGGTGTTTGCGATGGCGACGGGGAGAAGGGCCAGCGACAAGACCCAGAGCGGCAGCACGATACGATCGCGGCGCAGGATCAGGCGCACGAGCGCCCAGGTTCCTGCGAACGCCCTGGCGAACGCCTTCATCGCGCGAGCCCTGCCTGCCGGGGCGGTCGTGCGTCCTGCTGCCCGGTCTCGTAGTGGCGCAAGAACAGGTCCTCGAGCGTGGGAGGCTGGCTGATCAGGCTCCTTACCCCGAACGGCGTCAGGTGCGCGAGCAAACCGTCGAGCCCCGCAGCATCCACCTGGCAACGCACCCTGCGGCCTTCGACGCGCAGATCGTGCACGCCGGGAAGTTCTGCAAGCCCCACTGGCTCCCTATTGAGCTCGGCCGCGATGGAGGTGCGGGTCAGGTGCCTGAGATCCGCGAGGGTGCCACTCTCCACCGCCCTGCCGTCGCGGATGATGGTGAGCCTGTCGCACAAGGCCTCCACCTCGGAGAGTATGTGGCTGGAGAGGAGAACGGTCCTCCCGCTGCTCCGCTCCTCTTCTACACACCCCCGGAAGACGGCCTCCATCAGGGGGTCGAGACCCGAGGTGGGCTCGTCCAGAAGCAGTAGTTCGGCATCGGAGGCGAGCGCCGCCACCAGGGCCACCTTCTGGCGGTTTCCCTTGGAGTAGGCACGGGCCTTCTTGCTCGGGTCGAGCTCGAAGCGCTCCAGAAGCTCGGCGCGACGCCCTTTGTCGAGCCCGCCCCTCATGCGCCCGAGAAGGTCTATTACTTCCCCGCCCGTGAGGCTTGGCCACAGCGTCACGTCCCCCGGCACGTATGCCAGGCGTCTGTGAAGCGCGACCGCGTCGCGCCAGGGATCTCCACCGAGTAGCCTCACCTCGCCGGAATCCTTGCGGATCAAACCTAGCAAAACGCGCAGCAACGTCGACTTGCCCGCGCCGTTCGGCCCCAGAAAGCCGTGTACCTCGCCACTTCTGACCGAAAGATCCAACCCATCCAACGCGCGGGTTTCTCCGAAGGTCTTGACCAACCCCGATGCCGAGATGGCGTTCTCGTCGTCCATCAGACTCTCACCCCCACAGTAACCGTCTCACGTACCAGCGCCCCGCTCCAGCGGGGCCGGCCCGCGCCGACCAGCAGCCCGCAGCTCCGAACGCCGGGCCTGGTTCCCAACATCGGAAACTCCTCTCCCGAGTCGCCCCACCGCCTCGTGACCGACAACCCTCATCCGGAACTTTTTTTCACATCGGACACATATTTTACAAATATACGAACTATAAAAATATGTACAATTATCAAATCTTGTAAACAAGGTCACAGAGACAGGCGGGGTTTGATGGCACGAAGCGGGGATGCGGGAATGGAGGGGCGTTCGGGTGGTGGGCGTGACGAGGATGCGGTGGCGCGGTTCGTGGAGCGCTTCGCGCTCACGTTCTCCGAGGCTGGGGTACCGCGGATGCCGGCCAGGGTATTCTCTGCGCTTCTCGTCACCGATGAAGGCAAGCGGACCGCGGCGGAGCTTGCGGAGACGCTCAAGGTCAGTCCTGCGGCGGTCTCGAATGCCGTGCGCTATCTGACGCAGGTAGGTCTCGTGGCGCGCGAGCGGGATCCTGGCGAGCGGCGCGACCACTACCGGATCCATGGTGGAGACACGTGGTATGAGGTGACCATCAGGCGCGACGCGATGCTTGTGCGCTGGCAGGAGGACCTGCGGGAGGGCATCGAGGCCATCGGCGCTGACACCCCGGCGGGGAAGCGTCTCGAAGAAACACGGCGGTTCTACCAGTTTATCCACGAGGAGATGCCGAGGCTCCTGGAGCGGTGGCGGGAGGTTCGTTCGCACCCCGGTGTGGACGGGAGCGGTTGATCCCGTCCCGTTCATCGGGGACTGCGCGCGCCAGAGGTTGCGCGTTCGGCCCGCCGTTTCGCCGCCGCGAGCCAGTTGCGCCGGATCAAGGCGCTTCCGGTCTGATCACCCGCCAGTAGCGACCGAAGCGCCGGCGCGAATCCACGTCGGTAGCCACCACGCGGGTCTCGGTACACAGCTCAGTGCCGGCATCCACCAGCCCTACAGAGAAGTTCATCGCGACCTTGGCGTAGCTCGGCTCCCGAAATGCTACGAACTCTGTCGCATCGCGAAAGTCGGGCCTCACGCGCCAGAGACCTCGAACATCTGTCCTATACCACCGAAAACCAACTCCTGGCCAGGCTTCTAGGCGATAGGCACGAACCCGAAATCCAGCATCTGCCCGTAGAGGGGCTCCATCGCATCAGATGGCAGGCCCCTCTTTCAAGCCACGTAAGCTGGCACGGATCTCACAGCAAAGAGCAACCGGACAAGCGGCATCTCACCCAGGCCAACCAGCTCGACCGCCCGCAACGCACTCTCTGGCGGAGCGGCCAGCCGCACAGAATGGGCCTCACCGAAATCGTACTTCCGGGACAAGCTCTTCTAACCGCACCGTTGCACCTCTCATTCGTGCTTTTCAATACGCTACCGTATGGTAACGGCAGCTTTACGCTTTGTCAATACGCCAGCGTATGGTAAAAAGGGTTCATGACGCAGCGGAAGTCGTACGCCCGGGCGGGGGCTTTGAAGGCTGAGGACTGGGTGGAGGCGGCCCGCTCGGCGATGGTGGAAGGGGGCATCGACGCGGTCG
>DATDKB010000168.1:0-3336 GCA_036520255.1 Rubrobacter sp.
ACTCTGCGCCAACGGCCACGAAAACCTTCCCGAGCGCGTGAGGTTTTACCGAGAGCTGAGCCCGGATGCGCCACCGGTTGTGGTCTTCGGGCTCCAACTAGACTTACCGCTCGCCCGCGACGCCCTGCGGGCTGGGGCCTCCGGCTTCGTCCACGCCGAGATGACGCCCGACCAGCTCGTGCGCGCCGTGGCGGTGGCCGCCAAGGGGGAGCTCGTCGCGCCGCGGGAGCTGCTCAGGTACGTGCTGATCGAGGACAAGTCCGGCGACCTCGCCGCCCTCTCGGCCCGCCAGAGGGAGATCCTGGGCCACGTGGTCGAGGGGCTCTCGAACGCAGAGATAGGCAGGCGCCTGTACCTCTCGGAGTCCACCATAAAGCAGCATCTGCGCGCCGCCTACAAGCTGCTCGGGGTGAGCAACCGCACCGAGGCCGCCAACCTCTTCCGTCGCGGGGACTGAGCTAGCACCCAAGCGGTTCGCGAACCGCCGGATGTGCCGCGCTCCGGAGGTGCCGCGCTCAAGAGGCTCCGCGCCGGAGCACGACGCTCTGTACGGTGCGGGCGAGGAGGACCAGGTCCAGCCATACCGACCAGTGGCGGACGTAATCGGCGTCCATCCTGACCCTCTCGTCGAAGGAGTTCTGGTTACGCCCGGCCACCTGCCACGGTCCGGTTACCCCGGGGGGAACGCGTAGGATCTCGCTCTGCGTGACGCCTATCTCCTTGGACTCGCGCGGGAGGTAGGGGCGGGGTCCGACGAGGCTCATCTCCCCGCGCAACACGTTCCAGAGTTGTGGTAGCTCGTCCAGGCTGGTCTTGCGCATGAAACGCCCGACGCGCGTAACGCGGGGGTCGTCTCGCAGCTTGTGGAACGTCGAGTACTCCTGCCTCATCACCTCGTTCTCTTCCAGCATCTTGAGGAGCTTCTCCTCCGCGTCGGGAACCATCGTGCGGAACTTCACGCACGCAAAGAGGTGGCCGTCCCGGCCCATCCGCCGATCGCTGTAGAAGACCGGCCTCCCCGACTCGATAAAGACCAGCAGGGTCAACACGAGCAAGACGGGTAGTATCAACGCTATCCCGATCGCGGTGGCGAAGAGGTCCAGGATCCTCTTTACGCGGAGCGCCCAGGGGTTTAGCAGGTTGTACCTGATCTCTATGGCGAAGACGCCGGCGAGATCCCTGGCCAACACCGCCGAGTTGGCGATGCCGCTTAGGTCGGGCGTTATCAACACGTGCCGGAAGCTGACGCTCGCCAATTCGATGACCTGGGCCAGCTGCTCGCGGCTGGTATGGGGCATGGCTAGGATGGCGGTGTTCACGCCCTGGCTCTTGGCTAGATCCGCTACCCCGGTCAAGGTTTCTTCGAAGACCGACCCTTGGAGTGACCGCTCGACCAAAGCCTCGTTAGTCGTGGGTGAGTGCGGTAGACGGCAGTCGAACACGGCGACCGGATCGTACCCCAGCTCCCAGTTGTCCTGCAAGAGCTTTGCGATGCGCCCTCTTATCATGCCGTCGTTCTGCCCGGAACCGAAGATTACTATGGGCTTGCCCCACACTCCGACCTTCTTGAGGGCCACCTTGGTTAGGTAGCGCGTAAAGGGTGTCAGGACCAGGAGGCCAGAGAAGAATACAACCAACAACAAACGCGAGATCGAGCCACTGATGCGAATAGCCACCGCGAAGGTTACCACCATGGGCAAGGCTGCGAGCGCGGCGTACGTGTGCCGCCGTACTTCCTGCACCGCGTCCAGGCCAAAGCCCGGATACAGTTCCATCAGCGCGCGCAGACCCACCCACACCGCAACCGCGGCCACGGCGGTGGCTATCGCCCCCGCGCTTAACTCCCCCCGGCCCCAGATGCCCTGGAGCAGTGCCGCTACCACCAGGACCAGTAACGCTACCAGAACGTCCGATAAGACCAAGAGCGTGACGGTCAGACGCTGCCTCCAGATCTGCCTCCAACGCTTCGTGCCCGCGACGCGTGGACCCACGTGGTCTTGCAGGACCCGCATCTCCTTCCGTTGTAGTCCTTGCGCCATAGCGCCCCCCTCACAGGTGATCCTGCGCTTGCCCCCCTTGATTTTACTAAACTTTACGAAGTTTTACTAAGTTTTAACGGTCGCCAAGCTCAGATACGCCGGTCATCCGGCACGTTTCATCGTCGACGGCTCGGGCCCGGCCGCTAGTGGCAGCCCTCGGTTCCCGAGTCGGTGAAGGTCTTGCCCTCGACGGGGATGAACTCCCAGTCGTAGCTGGCCGGGTTGAGCGTGAGCTTCAGAACCCCCGGAGTCTGGTCGTCGTGCGCCTGGCTGTTGGGCTCGATCGCGCGGAACGGGCGACGCTCCGCTCCCCCGGTGCCGACCACGAACTCCCTTATGCCCCGCTGCGGGTCCTCGGTGCCGTCGGGCCTCTGCGGGGCGAAGCGCTCGTAGTCGTGGTCGTGACCGTTTACGACCACGTCGGCGTTCGCCGCGTAGAGCGCCTCCCAGGTGGCCGTCATCTTGGTTTGGTTGCCGTGCTCGCCGGAGCTGAAGAGCGGGTGGTGGAAGTAGGCCAGCGTGCACTTCTTCTCCGAGTTGGCGGCGAGGTCCTTCTCGAGCCAGCCGACCATGGGCGAGTCCGGCCCGCAGCCGCCCACGTTTTCGCACATGCTGTTGAGGACCACGACGTGCCAGTCACCCAGGTCGTAGCCGTAGTAGCCCTTCGAGGGCTGGCCCGCGGCGGACCCGAAGTAGTCGAAGTAGCCGGAGGCGCCGTCCGTCTGGTACTCGTGGTTTCCCACCGCGGGCCTGGTACGTACCTTGTACTTGCCCCAGTTGGGCCCGTAGCAGTCCTCGAACTGGCGGGAGGTGCCCGAGGGGTAGGCGTCGTCGCCCATGGTGAACACGGTGCCCGGGACCTTTTCCAGTAGCTTGGCGGTGGCTTCGTCTTGCTGGTTGTGGCACGTGGCGATGTCCCCCGCCCCTACGAGCACGGGGCCGGTGGCTTCCGGGGGCCTCCAGACGTGTATGATGATGACGGCTATCGTTGCCAAGACGACCACCACGACCAACACGATTACGGCGATGGCCCAGTATGGCAGGTTGGGAACAGAACCCCTCAACTTACGCCCATCCGCTCTGTAATTCGATCGGTCCGACCAACCGGGATCCCCATCGTATGAGGCCCCGTCTTTCGCGGTCTACGCCAAGCATTCAACCACACCAAAGGGGTCCTGGATGTGCCTCCGGTCACCGACCGTTTCGCCAGGGGGTCGAGCCGGAGAGGAAGGTAGAGGGCCGGTACCGCCTCTTACGGGTGCTTCAAGCGGATGCGGATCGTTTTCGGTCCGGGCGA
>DATDKB010000169.1:0-2979 GCA_036520255.1 Rubrobacter sp.
TCGGCCGGCAGCGGGTCGAGGATGCGGTCCGCCGCGTCTAGGGCGCGGTGGATTAGCGTCCTCATCCTGCGGGTCTGTATGTACTTGTTGACGGGGTAGACGGGCACGAAGCGTCCCGCGTGCGGGCCGTCTTCGCCCGCGGGATCTTCTACGACCTCGATGTTCTTGGCGGCGAGCTGGATGCCGTAGCGGCTCTGGACCTCGCCAGAGACGACCACCCGCACGTCGGGAAGGAGCTGGTTCAAGAGCCAGCTCCTTCCCCAGACCGTCGCGGGGATGTAGCCAGTGCCATCGTAGAGTTGGGCGGAGAATCCGGGGGCGCGGCCCCTGACGGGCTTGCCGACGGGGCGGGTCGAGACGACCGTTCCGAAGATCGTGGCCCTCTCCCCGACGCGCAGGTCGGAGATCCTCTTGACGTTGGAGAGGTCCTCGTGCCTGGACGGGTAGTGCGAGACCATGTCGGCCAGCGACGCTATACCGAGGTCGCCGAGCGCGGCCTCTACGCGCGGCCCGATCCCGGGAAGCTCGGTCACCGGCCTCGAACGGAGGTCCCCGAGGGTAGTTCGCGGTGGGAGCGCAACCCCGGGCGCGGCGCCGGTTCTAGAGGTGGGCCACACCATAGGCTCCCAGGCCGACGTGGGACCCGACGACGCCGCCGATCTCGGCGACGAGCTTCTCCTCGACGCCGAGGTTCTCGGCTAGCTCGGAGACGAGCTCCGGCGCCGCGATGTGCCCGAAATAGAGCGGGCGCCCGGCCTCGACGGCTGGCCTTACCTCGTCGACGATCGCGGCCATCTGTCGCTTGCGGCCACGGGTGCGCTTGAAGGGCGCGACTTCTCCATCCGTCACCTTCAGCACGGGCCTGATGTCGAGCGCTGTCCCGACGAGGCGCTGCGCCCTACCTATACGCCCGCTCCTGGCCAGGTACTCGAGCGTGCCAACGGCAAAGAGCACGTTCGCGCCCGCGATGGCATTCTCCGAGACGCGTTTGATCTCGTCGAAATCTGCCCCCTCGTCGATACAGCGGAGTGCCTCAAGCAGGATCAAACCCGATCCCATCTCCGCGCTCCTAGTGTCGAGCACGTGGACGGGACGATCCACCATTCCCGCCGCCTGCAGGGCCGAGTCGTACGTGCCGCTGAACTCTCCCGAAAGGGTAAGGACCAGGAGGTCGTCGTAGTCGGAGAGCGCCTCGTAGGTCTCGACGAAAGCACCTGGGGCGGGCTGGGCCGTGGTCGGGAGCACGTCTGAGTCGCGCAGCCGCTCGTAGAACTCCGCGTTGCACATGTCCACCTTGTCCGTGTACGTCTCGTCGGGACCGAAGTGGAAGGTGAGCGGAACCATCCTGACGTCCGGGCGCTCCAGAACCCCGGGGGCGAGGCTCGTGGTCGAATCCGTCACAACGGCCGTCGTCACTCTGCCACCATCTGCAACGGGTACAACGGCTGACCGCCATCCCTGACCTCGACCTTCAGGTCGCTGTCCAGGGCCTCAATAGCTTCCACAATCGCTTCGAGGTCGTCTTCGGCGAGGTCCCCGCCCTTGAGAAGCGTCAGAAAGTCGGCCCCTTCGCCTACTATCTTTCTGGCGAGCACGAGCACAGCCTCGTAAACACATTGCTCGATGGCGATCAGCTCACCCGAGAGGAAGCCTATGTACGCTCCCTCGGGAACTTCGCGGTCTCCGATGCAGGCATCCCGCGCGGAGACCGTAACCTCGGCGGCCCGCAGCGAAGCGCAGATCTCCGCCATCTCCTCGACCACCTCGTCGGGCTCGCCCTCCCCATCGTACCCGACCATGACGGCGAGCCCCGACGCTATGCTCGTCGTCGGCACCACGTGCGTCTCCGCCTCGACCAGCTCGCCGACCTGCTCGGCGGTCGGGACGATGTTCTTGTTGTTCGGTAGCACGATAACGACAGGCGCCCCAGTTCTTTCGACGGCCCTCGCGAGATCGGCGGCGCTCGGGTTCTCGCCCTGCCCTCCCTCGATAACGACCGCGCCCATCTGCTCGAAGAGGGCGCGGTTTCCCGCGCCGCGGCTGGCCGCGACGACGCCAATATCGGCGGCCGGACTGTCCACTGCTTGCTTGTCCCTGGAGCGGACCTGCGCCTCCATATCGTCGACCTTGACGCCGGCGAGCCGGCCGAAGCGTCCGGCGTATGAGAGGGCCTCGCCAGGGTCCTGGGTGTGGAGGTGCACCTTCACAACGTCGTCGTCCGCAACGACGAGGACGCTCCTGCCGGAAGCGTAGATGCGCTCCCAGAACTCCTCAGCGTCGCCCTCGAAGCCGTCTACCAGGAACTCCGTGCAGTAGCCCCAGGCTTCCTCCTGGGCGTGGATCGCATCGAGGTCCGGCGTATCCTCCTGGGCCTTTTCGGGAACCTCTATTTCCTGACCCGTAACGCAGGCGTAAACGCCGTCGAGAACAACGGCCACGCCCAGTCCGCCGGCGTCCACGACCCCGGCCTCGCGCAACACCGAGAGTAACTCGGGGGTGCGCCGCACCGACGCGTGGGCGGCCCGCCGCGCCGCCCCGACCACAGAGGACAGAACCTCGTTTCCCCCTTCCACGCTCTCTCTCGCTGCGAGGGCGGCGTCCTTGATCACGGTGAGCATCGTGCCTTCAACCGGTTCGCGAACGGAGGAGTACGCCCGGTCGCGAGCGCCTTCGAGCGCCGCGACGAAGGTTTCGGCGTCGAGGGACGACCAGCCGACAAGCGCCTCCGAGGCGCCCCGGATCATCTGCGAGAGGATCACCCCTGAGTTGCCCCTTGCGCCCATTAGCGCGGCCCTCGCGACAGCCTTGCTCGCCTCATCGGGCCCTGAGTAGGCCTTACCATCCGTCTCGTTCAGCGTCGACTCGAGGGTGAGCAGCATGTTCGTGCCCGTGTCGCCATCAGGTACCGGGTAGACGTTGAGGTCGTTGATCCTGGCTACCTGCGCTTTGATGGCCGCGTGGGCCGCGGCGACCATGAAG
>DATDKB010000170.1:0-3039 GCA_036520255.1 Rubrobacter sp.
GGGTCGCCGTGGACTGGCTCCTCAGCCGGGATGAGCCCGTCGGGGCTTCATCGGAAGAGGAGATCAGACGGGACCTCGGCGTGCCAGATCACCGCGCCCGAAGCGGTCCGGTCTAAGGACCGGGGTGTAAGCATGCCGCCCATGGCCGACTCATCAATGGCGTAGAATAGCGCCATGAGTGCACGACCCTACGATAAGGATGAGATCGCCCGGCGGGGCAAGGACCTCTACGAACGGCGTGTCCGTCGAAAGGTGGAAACCGAAGGCACGAACGAGGGGCGTTTCCTGGCCATCGACGTCGAAAGCGGCGACTACGAGGTCGCAGACGACGCGCTTGGGGCTGGCGCGTGGTTGCGCCGCCGGAAGCCCGACGCCGTGGTCTACCTGATGCGCGTCGGTCGGCCGGGCGACCGTCCGAGGGCGGCCTTCCGGCTCGGCGGGCGCTCTAGGGCGAAGCCCGCACGGGCATAAGACCCGTGCCGATGTTCGGCACACTCGCCGCGGACGGCAGCGAACCGCCTGTTGCTAGCGTGGTTGCGTTAGCTCTCTGGCGGGCTGAGGAGTCCTGCCTTGGGGAAGAGGGAAGGAGATAAGGCCATAACGACCCGACTCCGGTCTGTGCTGTTGACGTTGGGGCCGGCGGTGGCTGCGGTGGTGGTCGTGGTGGATTTAGTGGGGGCGGTGTCAGCCTTCGGTTAAGCACGATTCGTTAGCAGACCCGCATCGACGCCGACAAGATAGGAGTGAGAGAGTTGAGCATTCAAGACTACGAAGCTTTTTACCGTCGTTCGATCGAGGACCGCGAGGGCTTCTGGGCGCAGCAGGCCCGGATGATCGAGTGGAAGAAGGGTTGGGATAGGGTGCTGGACTACAGCAATCCCCCCTTCGCGCGCTGGTACGTCGGGGGCGAGACCAACCTCTGTCACAACGCGGTCGACAGGCACCTGAATGTGCGCGCAGATCAGGACGCTCTGGTCTACATATCCTCCGAGACGGAGGAGCGTACGAAGTACACCTTCCGCGAGCTGCACGACGAAGTGAACACCTTCGCCGCGGTCCTGCGGGATCTGGGTGTGGTCAAGGGAGACCGTGTCGTGATCTACATGCCGATGATGGCGGAGGCAATCTTTGCCATGCTCGCGTGTGTGAGGCTGGGGGCGATCCACTCCGTCGTGTTCGGCGGGTTCGCCGCGAAGAACCTGGCGACCCGCATAGACGACGCCAAGCCGAAGATCATGATAACGGCGAACGCGGGGATGCGTGGGGGTAACGTCATCGAATACAGGCCCCTGGTAGACGAGGCGCTCGAGCTCGCCGAGTTTCCGCCCGAGAGCGTAGTCATCTGCCAGCGAGACATCGACGCCGACGCGCCGGAGGCTGGAGGCCGGGGTGTCGACTATGCGGAGTTGAGCGAGCGTCACGCGGGCGCGAGAGTGTCCGTCGAATGGGTTGAGGCCAGCGAGCCGAGCTACATCCTCTACACCTCCGGCACTACCGGGACGCCCAAAGGCGTGCAGCGCGACACGGGCGGACACGCGGTCGCTCTAAGGGCCTCGATGGAGCATGTATTCGAAGCGAGGCCGGGCGAGACCATGCTCACCGCGTCAGACATAGGCTGGGTGGTCGGCCACTCCTACATCGTGTACGGACCTCTCCTCCACGGCATGACCACCATTGTCTACGAGGGTTTGCCGATCCGCCCGGATCCCGGCATCTGGTGGAGGATCGTGCAGGATCGTAGGGTTACCACCATGTTCACTGCGCCGACGGCCATCCGCGCTTTGAGGAAGCAAGATCCCGAATACATGCGCAAATACGACACGAGCAGCCTGCGCAACCTGTTCCTCGCTGGCGAGCCTCTGGACGAGCCGACTTCGCGCGGGATCTCCGAGGCGCTTGGGGTCTCCGTTCGGGACAACTACTGGCAGACCGAGACTGGCTGGCCGATCCTGAGCAGCTCGCTGCCGGGTCTCGATGCCTCCACGGTAAAGGTGGGCTCGGCGGGCTTCCCGTGCTACGGGTACGACGTGAGGCTGATGCACGAGGAGACCGGCGAAGAAGTGGGAGCAGGCGAACGGGGCATCTTGGCCATCAAACCGCCGCTTCCTCCCGGCAACATGAGCACGGTATGGGGTGATGACCAGCGCTTCGTGGAGACCTACTTCTCGGACTTCCCGGGGCAGCTTTACTCCACGTTCGACTGGGGTCTGCGCGACGAGGAGGGCTACTACTTCGTCATGGGGCGCTCCGACGACGTAATCAACATCGCGGGCCACCGACTCGGGACGCGCGAGATCGAGGAAGCCATCAGTAGCCACCCCGAGGTCGCCGAGGTCGCCGCCGTCGGCGTGAAGCACGAGTACAAGGGGCAGGTCGTCTTCGCCTACGTCGTCCCTAAAGATGACGGTACGATCGAAACCGAGGAGGGTAAACAGAGGCTGGGGCAGTCGGTTAAGGACGTCGTGGACGAGAGGGTCGGGAGCATCGCGCGCCCTGCGGCTGTCTACTTCGTGGACGCGTTGCCCAAGACCCGCTCGGGCAAGCTCCTGCGGCGCAGCATCCAGGCCATAGCCGAAGGCAGGGAACCGGGTGAGGTTCCCACTATAGAGGATCCATCTGCGCTCGAGGGCATCGGATCAGTTAGTACCGTAAGGAAGCAATGAACAGCGCGACGAGACCGATCTGGACGGCATTCTCTCTTGGCGGGGACTCGGCTTCCGCACCTTCGGTTGTCTAGCACGTCTCGCGGCCAACCGCCGAAGCGCAGAGGAAGGGTTGGGAGTGAACTCGGCCCTTATTCTTGCCCTTATTCACGAACTGCGTGGAAGGGAAATTCTCCGAAGTTGCGGCATCTCATGCAACGATGGCATCATGCGTGCGGTGGAAAGGGTTAACCCGCCGTAGGGAAGCGGGTCGGAAAGGAGAAGGTCTCTCATGGCGCTAGCGCACCTCAACGGCACGGAGCTGTTCTACGTGGAGGCAGGCCAAGGAAGGGTGCCATGCCTCGTGATGCACGGCGGCCTAGGAGGAGATCACACC
>DATDKB010000171.1:0-3597 GCA_036520255.1 Rubrobacter sp.
ACCCCGACGATCCGCACCTGCCCGCGTGGCAAAGGTTCAACCGGACGGTGGGCTCCGATGGGAGCGTCGGGATCTTCCACGAAACGTTCATAGTGGAGCGGGGACATTACGAGGCGATCTACTCGAACATGCCGGTCTTCGGTTTGGCGAAGGCCACAGAGCATGTCCGCGCGGTTGGGGGCAGGGAGACAGCCAGGAGGCGCCTGATGCGCGGGGAGAACGAAACCGCTGTCCCTTCGCCCGAATAACTACGGTCGCGTCAGAGAAACGACCTCCTCTGGCGATGCTTTGTTTCGTCTCCGCGTCGGGATCGTGCGTCTCCCTGGCTTTCCGGAGGGCCGCGAAGAACCCGAGTGGTCCACATTTCCGGCGTTCGAAGGACACCTCGAAACCCGTGCGCGCTCCAGTGCTGGCCCGAAGGGAAGCGTGCGCGGGTCGGAGGAGGGGCCGCCGCTACAGGCGCGGGCGTATGCGCCTAGCGCCGTAGTAGCCCCGGATGTACTTCATCTTCGAGTTAACGACCCTGCCTCGGCCTTCGCCGATCGCGACAACGGCACTACGCTTGAGGGTGGGCCTGGATGCCGAGGGTAGGATGGAGCTGCGGATCGGCGGTTAGCACCGAGTTCGAGAGGCCCGTGACGCCCGGCAAAGAGTGGGGTTTCTCCGCCTGGCTGTCGCCTGAGGGCAAGGCGCGGATCGATATCGGGACCGATGACGGCGGGACGGCCCGCTAGACTTCAGGCCGATGTACAAAGTAGCGGAGGATCTGGGCACGGCCTGTCCCTGACCTCTGCCCGGCCTCTCCCTAACACCTCGCCAATACGGAGCAGACGGGACTGGGCACGACCCCCATCCCGGCTGCTAGAATTATCCGGCCCATCGCGTGGGAGCGGGGCCAGCGCAACGTCGGGATAGTGCGCTTCCGGCGAAAAGCGGGTGGCCCTGGGTCTGGGACTCTCTGAGCTGTTCGCCGAGGTGGAGAGCGAGAAGGAACGCGACGACAAGTAGGCCTACGAGCAGGCCTGTCTGCTGTCTTGATCCTGCCCCACCGGGGACAAGCACCGGCGTGGACAAGGCAGGGCACCCTGGGCGCCGAAGCGCTCCAAGGCCGAGCGGCGCAGGATGAACTGCGAACTCCTCTACGACCTGGAGATGGAGCTCCTGAAGATCGGCTGGGACGAATGCGCTTACCTCTACGATGAGGAGCGCGACCTATTCCGTTTCAGGAACGGCCGCTTCGCCTTGACTCGCGAGCACGCAGATTAGCCACGCTCAGGAAGAGGGGACGGTCGAAGGGACTCTGGCCCTATTCTGTTGTCGCGCGGTGCGGCAGTCGTCTCTGGAGGGCTAGTTGCAGCGTTCCGCGAAACCGCCCATAGCGCTCGCCACTTTGGTGCCTTCCTTGGAGCCCACGCTGCTGTTGAAGATGTACTGGTGGGTCAGCACATGGCGGTTGGCCGCCGGGCCGCTCTCGGAAGATGGAGCCCCGAGCTGTAGAAAGGAGAAGACCCGCCCGAGGCCCCTGCAATCGGTCTACTCCCGTGCCTGCGGCGTCTCCCGGTCCACGCTTCGCTTGACGAGGAAGTTCACGGCGTAGAGGACGAGCCCGATACCCAATAACAGGAACGCCAAGTAGAAGATGGAGATGTCGCTCACGGCTGTATAGATCAAGAGCGCCACAGATACCAGGATGCCGAGGATCGGGAAGATGGTCGGGGTTCGGAAGTGTTCGTGGTCGACCCTGTCGCTCCGCAACACCATGACGGATACGTTCACCATAATAAACGCGAGCAAAAGGAGCACCACCGTGGTACTGCCAAGGGTGTCCAGAGCGTCCGGGTTGCCGCCGAGCACGGCAAGCAACACGAGGGCAATGCCGACGGTGAACAGTATGGCGATCCACGGCGTGCGCCGTCCCTCATGGACCCGTGAGAACACCGAGGGAACCACGCCCTGATCGCTCATGCCGTAGACGATCCGGGAGGCCATGATCATGTTGATGAGCGCCCCGTTGGAGACCGCGAGAAGCGCGATGGCCGCGAACAACTTCGGCGGGACCGGAAGCGTACCTCTCTCCACCACCTCCAGCAATGGCCCACTCGACCCGGCGAGCTCACCCGTCGGCACGACCATCGAGGCGGTGAAGGTAACGAGCAGGTAGACCATTCCGGCTATAAACAGAGCCCCGAATATAGCGCGGGGATAGTTTCGGCTCGGGTGCTGGGTCTCCTCGGCAACGTTCACCGAGTCGTCGAAGCCGATAAGTGCGTAGAATGCCAGCACCGTGCCGGCCAGGATCGCTCCCAGCACGCTCGCGTCCCCCTTGAACTCGAAAGCGCGGCCAGGTTCTCCCTCCCCGGCCAGGAGGGCCAACACTCCGATCAGGATGATCAGGAGCAGCCCGAAGATCTCGACGGATGTCAGGACCACGTTGATTTTCACCGACTCGGAGATACCGTAGAAGTTGATGAGGCCGACCAGCACCATGAAGCCCAGCGCGGCGGCGACGATCGGCACGCTGATGAACTGGCTGAGGTAGTCTCCGCTGAACGCGAGGGTCAGCGTGCAGGCCGAGGTGATCCCCGATGCCATCACCGCGAACGCGACCATAAAGCTGACGAACGGGTTCTTGAAGGCGTTGTTGACGTAGGTGGCCGAGCCGCCCGCCCGAGGGTACTTGGTGACCAGCTCAGCATAGGAGGCGGCGGTGAAGATAGCGAGCACGAACGCCGCCAGAAACGCGGTCCAAATAGCGCCGCCGACTATAGCCCCGACCTCGCCGACCAGCGCGTAGATACCGGCCCCCACGATGTCTCCGAGGACGAAGAACAGGAGCAAGTAAGGACCTATGCCGCGCTTTAGATCCGGGTGCTCGGTAGCGTGAGAAACGCTCTCGTCCATCCGCCCCACCTTCCCAATCGTCGGCCAAAACCGGCCGGTCTCCCTTTGCCATTCCAGTTCTCATGATACCTGACCAACGCGTAGCGTTCATTTGACACGCCGCAAATTTTCGTTCTACAGTGTCAGTCGTTGGTATCGTCGTGCGAGACATGAGAGCCTCGCTGGAGTCCTACCGCCTGCTCGGCCTTGACATTCCCGAGGGCGTCAGCGACGAACCCTATGCCGAGACGACCACGCCGTCTGGCCTGCGCGTCGCGTGGAGGAGGGTGACGTTTCTGACGTTTGAGACCGCATCGCGAAGGTCGTCTCGAAGCACTTCGTGTGGATCTACGAGTGTGGAGTCTGCACTTCCACGATACGGTCGCAGGATGGCTAGGCACTCTAGCCGCCCATCACCGCCTTTATCACCCCCATGGCGCGCCCGTGGGCTTGCATGGCTGCGGAGAGCTCACCTGCCAGCGCCTCCTTCTCCCTGACCTTCGCCCCCTCGCCCTCCGCCCACTCCTGCACCCGCTCGGGGATGCCCTTGGGCAGGCTCACCTCGCCCGGTCTGGGCCTCTCCCCCGCGACGATTTCAAGCTCGGCTAGACGAGCGTAGACCTGCAGGAGCTGCACGACCTCGGTGAGGCGCTTGCTAACCAGGGGGTGGAGCTCTTTCGTGATGGTCAGCTCCACGATATCCCGCGCCAGCAGGCG
>DATDKB010000172.1:0-2384 GCA_036520255.1 Rubrobacter sp.
GGGGAGCGCGTACATCGCCGCTTCCTTTGGCGTCGCCGGGGTGCTCACCTTCGCTTTCCAGAGCATCTCGACCCACATCCTCGGCAAGACGGGTTTCGCGCCGCTCGCGCTGTTGTGGTCGGCCACTTTCTTGACCGTGCAGGTGCTCTGGGTCGGGGCGACCCAGACCCTGGGGCGCTACGTCGCCGAGCGGGAGGCGCAGGGTAAAGATTGGAATCCCGTTGTCTCCTCGGTGAGGCGCTGGCAGATCGGGCTCGTGGCGGTGTTCGTGCTCGGGGCGTTGCTTGCGAGCCCGGCGCTCACGGAACTCTTCGGCAACGCGTGGCTTACGGTGGCGTTCATCGTGGCCGTCCTCTTCTATGCGCCGGAGTATTTCCGGCGTGGCATCTTCAACGGGCACAGGCAGCCTCTCAGGCTCGGGGTGCAGATCGTGGCCGAGTCGGCGGGCCGGGTGCTCGTCGCCGCCGTCTTGCTCGCCGTGGGATGGGGTGTGTTCGGGCCGGCCCTCGCCATCGTGCTCGCCCCGCTTATCGGCGTCCTGGCCGTCAGGCCCGCGCCCGTACCGCCGCCGGTACGAGTGGGAGCGCCCTTCTCGACCGGACACGCCCTCCAGTTTGCCGCGCCGGTGCTGGCGTGTATGGCTTTCGCGCAGGCGCTGATGAACGGTGGGCCTATCCTGGCCGATCTAATTGGCGGCACCAAGCCCCAGGTATCGTTGTTCGCCGCGGCGCTCATCTTTACGCGTATTCCGCAGTATGTGCTCAGCCCGGCCATCGGTGCGCTCCTGCCCCGCGCGAGCCGCGTGCTTTCGACCGAGGGCCAGGCGGCATTCGAACGTTTCGTGCTCAAAGCACTCGGGGTCGTCGGCCTAGTGGGCGTCCTCATGGTCGGTGGTACGTTGCTGCTCGGGGGGTGGGGTCTCAGGCTCTTCGCCGGAGACGAGTTTGTGGTTGGCCGGGCCGTGCTCGTCGCCCTGGCGGCGATGGCCGCGTTCTATCTCCTCTCCGAGACGGTGAGCCAGGGGCTCTTCACCCTCGGACTCGGGCGTCTCGCGGCGCTCGGATGGTTCACCGGCCTGCTCGCCTCCGCCGCTTGCCTGGCGACGCTCGGGGTCGGCGTCGTCGAGAGGGTCTCCTACTCCCTGGCCCTCGGCACCCTGGTCGCCGCCGTGGTGCAAGGGTTGTTCTATCTGGCGATGCGCGGGCGGTCGGCAGCCCGGGGCCGCTAGCTTTACTCGCCCACGAACCAGTCCACTGTACGCACGAGGCCCTCGTCGAGGCCGACCTCGGCCTTCCAGCCGAGCATACAGTGTGCTTTCGAGGTGTCGGCGTAGTTGCGGCGGACTTCTCCGCGGCGGGCGGCGGTATTGCGTACTTCCACGTCCTTCAGGCCGGCGGCGGCTAACGCGGGGAGGAGCTTGTCCGTCAGTTCCTGGACGGTCGTTTCGGCGCTCGTGGCGATCTGGAAGACCTCGCCGCCGACGCCGTCTGTTGTGGCCGAGAGCCTGACGGCCCAGATCAGGTCGTCAACAAAGATGAAATCTCTCGTCTGGGTGCCGTCGCCGTAGATCTCCAGCACGTCGCCGTCCATTGCCCGCTTGATGAAACGCGCGACCACGCTGTTCTTGTGGCCCGAGAGCGGGCCGTAGACGTTGCCGAAGCGCAGGGCCATGGTCTCGATGCCGAAGGTCTGGAAGTACGCCGAGCAGTAGCCCTCGCCCGCGAGCTTGCTCGCCCCGTACGGGGCCACCGGGTGGGCGACCATCTCCTCGTGTATCGGCGGCTCGGCCTCCCCGATCACCGTGCCCCCGCTGGAGGCGAACACGAATCGCCCCACGCCGTTGTGTCGGGCGGCCTCGAGGTAGTTGAGTGTGCCTACCACGTTGCTCATGCAGTCGGCCCGGGGGTCTTCTACGGAGGGCATCACCCCCGTGTTGGCCGCGAAGTGCACGATCACTTCAGCGCCCTCAGCGGCGCGCAGCGCGAGATCTCCGTCCTTTATGTCGCCGACGACGAGCTCGACCTGCTCATCCGAAGATATGGGACCTGGTACCTCCGGCGAGACCTCGACGAAGTCGCTAGCGGCGGCCAAATCTTCTCTGGTCCCTACGGCTAGGTTGTCCACCACCCTGACCCTGTGGCCGCCCTCTTGCATGAGGGTTCGGATCAGGGCCGTTCCGATAAAGCCGCAGCCGCCCGTGATCAGCCAGTTCACGAGCATCGCCGAAAGATGTTGGTTTCCAAATTCTCTGTGCGTGAGTTCATACCCATCCTTAGATCGTTTGCCGCGCATACATTAGACCAAGCTCCGGCCCGGTGCGAGTTTGGGGAGCGACGTAGTAGAATCCTGCGGATGGAGGCGCTTTTCGCTACAATCTCCGGCGG
>DATDKB010000173.1:0-10185 GCA_036520255.1 Rubrobacter sp.
TTTTCAGGGAGGTTCTGGAGTCCAGGATTCCCGTGTTGCGCGCGGTGCGAGATCCCGCGGTCCTTCTCGACCTTCCGCCGGAAGAGGTGCTGCCTGGCATCGCCATGAGGTACCTGGCGACGTTTGACAGCAAAGCCACCCAGAGGATGGCGAGGTTGCTCCTCGGAGAGGCCATGAGGCGGCCTGAGGTCGCCGACATCTTCGGCAACGCGGTGCTGAAGCGGGTTCTCGGGTTCTTGAAGAGTTATATGGCCAGGCAGGTCGAGCTCGGCAGGCTCAGGCCGCACGACGCCAGGGCCAGTGCCAGGGCGTTCATCGGGATGCTCCTCCCGCAGGCCGGCGGCAAGATGTTCTTCCCCGCCATAAGGGAGGACGGCCTCACAGACGTGGAGCACGTAGAAACGGCGATCGCTATTTTCCTGCAGGGTCTTGGAAAGGAGGACGAGAAATGAACGCCATAGAGGTCTCGGGGTTGGCCAAGAAGTACGGCCGGTTCGAGGCGCTGCGGGGCGTGTACCTGTCGGTAGGCCGGGGCGAGGTGTTCGGCCTCGTGGGGCCCAACGGGGCCGGCAAGACCGCCCTCATCAAGGGCCTCGTCGGGGCGCCCCTCTGGCGGCGGGGTGCGGGTGATGGGGTTGAACCCTCTGAGAGATAGGTCGGAGCTCAGGCAGAGGATCGGGTACATGCCGCAGGGCCCGGCGCTCTACGAGGACCTCTCCGCCAGGGGTAACGTCGCGTTCTTCGGCGCCGCCCATCGTACGGAGAACCTAAACAAAAGGGTGGATGAGGTCCTCCAGTTTACGGACCTCTCGGAGCGGGCCAACAACGCCGTGCACACTTTCTCAGGCGGGATGAAGCGGAGAGTCTCGCTAGCGTGCACCCTCGTCCACGATCCGGAGGTAATCTTCCTGGACGAGCCGACGGCCGCGGTGGACCCGCAGCTCAGGAGCAGGTTTTGGAAGACCTTCAGGGAGCTCGCCGAGGGTGGGACGGCGCTGTTCATCAGCACCCACCTGATGGACGAGGCGGTTCTTTGCGACCGTATCGCGATACTGCGAAACGGCAGCATCATCACCACGGACACCCCTGCCAACATCATCGAGCAGGGCAAGACCCGTCTCGTGGTGGAGCGGGACGGCACCGAGGAAAGGGAGACCATCGGCGGTCATCCCGAGGACCTGGCGGCGGCGCTTCGTCCCTACGGGCTTGGGGAGGACGTAACCGCCGTGGACGTGCGGACCGACACGCTTGAAGCGGTAGTCTCTCGCTCATCGAGAGGGAGGGGGTTGGGTAACGCGCAGGACGTTCATCATCGCCGGGAGGGTCGTGAGGCAGCTTATCAGGAACCCGAGGCTCCTCGTGCTCTCGGTGGCTGCCCCGCTCGTGATCGTCTACTTCCTCAAGATCTTCTTCGACACCCTGCCCCCGACCTTCGACGTGGCGCGCTACGCCGTGCCCGTCGCCGCCTTCGTGGTTCACTTTCTCGCCTTCTTGCTCTGCGCCATCGCGCTCGTGCAGGAGAGAACCATGGGGACCATGGAGAGGATGTTCATAAACGGCTTTCGACGCACGGAGATAATCGCCGGTTACGTGCTCGGGTTCCTGGGGCTCGCGACCTTCCAGGCCGTCGCGGGTCTCACCGAGGCCATCTGGCTCTTCGACCTCGACTACAATGGGGATACGCTCGCGATGCTCTTCGTGGTCGTGTGGGTCCTCGCCATAGCCTCCGTGATGGTTGGCATCTTTATCTCCACCTTCGCCCGCCACGAGGGACAGGTCTTCCCTTTCGTGCCCTTGATCATACTTCCCTCCGTCTTCCTCTCGGGGTTGCTGGTAGACGTTGACGAGTTGCCGACGTGGGCCGATTGGTTGGGGCTCGTCTTCCCCTGTTCTGGGCGAACGATGTGATCCAGGACGTTATCGAATCGGGTTGGAAGTTCGATGACGTGCGATCCAGCCTCGCCGTGCTCGCCGGCTACAGCGTAGCGCTGCTCCTGCTCGCCTCCCTAACCCTCAGAGAAATCGAGTAGGACTTCTCAAAACAGAGAGGAGAAGCAGATGAACGAGCAGCAGAACGGTGGTCCTGATCTGATACTATCGTTTCCCGCGATAGACAGGGGAATGCTGTCGTTGGTAGGGGGTAAGGCGGCGAACCTCGGCGAGATGGTCACGGCCGCGTTTCCAGTGCCGCCCGGGTTCTGTGTTACCACGGCGGCATACGACCTTGTGGCGGCAGATGCCGTGTTAGAGTCCACGCTCGCCGCGCTGGCCGAGGCGGAGCCCGGGGACACGGCGCGTTTGGCCGAGCTCGCCACGGAGGCGAGATCCCGTCTCTCGGAGGCAACCGTCCCAGACGTTCTCGGTCGGACCATCGCTGAGGCGTACGGGGAGTTGGGTGACGGCACGCCCATTCCTGTGGCCGTTCGTTCTTCGGCCACGGCCGAGGACCTGCCCGGGGCCAGCTTCGCCGGCCAGCAGGACACCTATTTGAACGTGGTCGGTGCCGAATCGGTCCTCGATGCGGTGCGGCGCTGCTGGGCCTCGCTTTGGACGGATCGCGCCGTCAGCTACCGGGCCACGAACGGGATCGACCCACGCGGCGTGCGCCTCGCCGTCGTCGTGCAGCGGATGATCGACGCGACGGTCGCGGGCGTCCTGTTTACCGCAAACCCGGTCACGGGTAGGCGCCATCAGGCCGTCATAGACGCCAGCCCGGGCCTCGGCGAGGCCGTCGTCTCGGGGATGGTCAACCCCGACCACTTCGTTGCAAACACCGCGACCGGAGAGATAGTCGAGCGCCGCCTGGGAGACAAACGCGTCGCAGTCGTGGCAGGCGCTGGCGGCGGCACCGAACGGGTCGAGCGCGCCGCGGACGAGCAAGGTGCTTCCCTCTCGGACGGTCAGATCCTTGCGCTGGCGAGGCTAGGTGCGCGGATCGAAGAGCATTACGGGACGCCGCAGGACACGGAGTGGGCCATCGACGGCAACGGCGGGATCTGGCTGTTGCAGGCGCGCCCGATCACGACGCTGTTCCCGTTGCCGGAGGAAGCCCCGACCGACGACGAGGACCTGCGCGTGTACTTCTCCTTCAACGTCGCCCAGGGCGTCTACGGCCCGCTGACCCCCATGGGCATCCAGGCGTTCCGCCTCATAACCTCGGCCGTGGCCACGTTCGCGGGCCTTCCACCAAGCAACCCCTACAAAGGAGCAGCATTCTTCATCGAGTCCGCCGGCCGCATGTTCATTGACGTGACGCCCGTGCTGCGCAGCGAGCAGGGACGCCGGATCTTCGGGCGATTCATGAGCAATATGGAGGCGAGGACGGTTCCCATCGTCCGGCAGCTGATTAACGATCCCCGCCTGGCCACAGTGCCGACCAAGCGGTGGCCGATTTTACGTACCTTGCTCCTGGTGTTCGCGCGGGGACGCACCCCGCTTCGCGTAGCGGAGGCGCTCACACGCCCGGAGAGGGCACGGGCCCGGGCGGCACGCGTCGTGGCGAGGTTCCGCACGGCGGGCGAAACGCCCCCCGAGGCCGGTGCCACCGAGTGCCTCGTTGCCGCAGAGCGACTGCTGCGCGACGGCCCTCCGAAGATAGTGCCTAACGTGTCCCCGGTCTTTGCCGCCGGCCTCGCCGCCAACGCCCTCGCCGGCAGGCTCCTCGGAGACCTCGCCACCGACGACGAACGACGGGTGGCGATGCGCGCGCTCCCGCACAACCCGACGACGGAGATGAACCTGGCGCTCTGGGCGCTCGCCAAAGAGGCCAGCGCAGACCCGAACAGCGCAAGGATTCTGGGTGAGACCTCATCGGAGCGTCTGGCGGAAGCGTATCGGGACGGCTCTCTTCCGCCGGAGCTGCAGAGCGGTCTGATAGATTTCCTACGTCTGTACGGGCATCGCGGGGTAGCGGAGATCGACCTCGGCCTGCCCCGTTGGTCGGAGGATCCGACGTACATCATGGGCGTGCTGGCGAACTACAGGCGCATATACGATCCACAGTCGGCCCCCGACGTACAGTTCGGTCGGGCGACGCACGAGGCCGAGGAGATGGTCGCGGAGCTGACCCGTCGCGCGTCCGGCAGGGGTCGTCTGCGCGGGGCGCTCGTCAGGTTCCTGCTGGAACGTGCCAGGGAGCTTTCCGGGCTGCGGGAGATGCCCAAATTCTGCATCGTCCTGCTCTTGGCGCGGGCCAGGGAATTGCTGTGGCCCGTCGGCCAAGAGTTGGCGCAAGCAGGACGCCTGGCTAGCGCCGGAGATATCTTCTTCGTAACCTTGCCGGAGGCGTGGGTGGCTCTGGCCGGCGAGGACCTCCGTCCCATCGTCCGCGAACGTCGCGCCGCTTACGAGCAGGAGCTAGGTCGCAAGCACGTGCCGCGCCTTCTCCTCTCCAACGGCACGGAGCCAACGGTAGAAGCGCACGACGCAACCGGGGAGGATGTCCTGCGCGGCACGCCGGCTTCGGGGGGCGCGGTGACCGCGAAGGCGCGCGTCATCCTGGACCCCGCCGCCGCGCACCTTGAGCCCGGCGAGATCCTCGTCGCCCCCTCGACCGACCCAGGGTGGACCCCCCTCTTCCTCACGGCCGGCGGCCTCGTCATGGAGATGGGCGGGCCCATGTCCCACGGCGCCATCGTAGCCCGCGAGTACGGCATACCGGCCGTAGTCGGCGTGCCCGACGCCACGGAACGCATCGAGACAGGGCAGGTGATCAGCGTGGACGGCTCCGACGGAACCGTGAATTAGGAATCGGGAGAAGGCGTGGTGCGGGCGGATGATTCCTGATCCCAGTTTTTGGATCAAGAACTCACAGAACCGGCAGTGCGAAACGCGGGTCTTCGTGCGACTTCCAGTACGCGTCGCGCAGGCGCAGGGTTACAGGACCAGGTTTTCCGTCTCCTACTGCCTGACCGTCTACCGTCGTTACCGGGATAATCCCACCTGCGGTGCTAGAGAGGAATACTTCGTCGCCACGCCTGAGCGACCCGGCCGGGATGGGGCGTGTTTCGATAGGGATGCTGTGCTCGGCGGCTAGTTCGATCACGGTTCTGCGGGTGATGCCTTCGAGAACGCCGTGGTCGGGGGTAGAGATAGCGCTGTCGTGTACGGCGAAGACGTTGAAACCAGGTCCCTCCACGACGTTGTCTTCCGCGTCGGTCAGGATCACGGTTTCGCCGCCGCGCTCGTAGGCTTCAAGGAGCCCGGTCTCGAGGTCGAGCCAGTGGTAGTTCTTGACGGTCGGGTCGACAGACTCAGGTGCTATGCGCTGCTTGCTGCCGATTATGGCGTGCAGCCCATGCCCCTGTTTCTCGGGGTCGGCGATCCAGATGAAGGGCACGACGAAGGCGTAGAAGCGGTTCTCACAGTCGCGCGGGTCGCGCGAGCCGGGCTTGGGTATCCCGCGGGTGCAGATAACTTCGGCGTAGGCGTCGCGCAGATTGCTCACCCGGACGCACTCGATAAGGATGTCGCGGATCTCGTCTCTCCTGTAAGGCGGACCCAGATGCAGATGCTCCATCGAGCGCTCGAAACGGTCGAGGTGATCCTCAAGTCGGAAGAAGCTGCCACGCCAGACATGGGCCACGTCGTAGGTAGCGTCTGAGCGCAGAAAACCCCAGTCCAGAATAGGAACCCGCGCCTCCGCAACAGGCACGAACCCCCCATCAACGAAGGCCACGCCATCCGCGTACCGCTCCCGATCCTCCGCCGCTACATTCCACCCTGCAGTCTCTCTACCCATTTTGACCTCGCTTCCAAGACTCCTGGACTCATCTTGCGGCAACGGTTAGCGCCTGTCCAGCAACGTAACGCTAGCGTACGATTTGAGTTCTCAAGTTCCTAATTCCAAACCCACTTGTGAATGCTTTTATTTGCGGTGTAAGAGGCTAAACGGTAAGCTACGCAGGCGTGGAGAAATGCCGTTCTTTGCGTGCGGTGAACTGCAGACTTCTCGGCGTCCTGCGAAGCTAGGAGAACGGGGTATATGTACAAAGAGATCTACGTCCCGGTCGACAACTCGGATTACTCCAACCAGGCGTGCGTCATAGGGGTCGACGTGGCGCGGCAATTCGGGGGCAGGGTCGCGGGTTGCCACGCCTACGCTGCTAAGATGCACGACGTCCGCTTCAGGCAGATGGAGAGCGGGCTCCCCGAGGAGTTCCGGGATGAGGACGAGATGAAGCGGCAACGTAAGATCCACGACCAACTCATCACCAAGGGCCTCGAGATCATCACCGACTCTTACATCGACGTCCTCGAACCACTCTGCGAGAAATACGACGTCGAGCTTGTTCGTCGATCCCTCGAAGGCAAGAACTTCAAGGTCATCGTCGAGGACGTGAACCAGAACGACTTCGACCTCGTCGTCATCGGCGCAATGGGCATGGCCGCCGTGAAGGACACCGTCCTCGGCACGGTCACGGAGCGTGTTGTAAGGCGATTGGAGCGGGCTGACACCTTGATCGTCAAGGACCTCGACCGTTCGCCGTTCGAGCACATCGTCGTCGCCGTCGACGGCTCGGCCAAGTCGCTCGGTGGTTTGAAGCGGGCGATCGAGCTCGCGCGCGAGTTCGGCGGGACCGTCGAAGCGATCTCCGTCTTCGATCCCTACTTCCACTACGCGATGTTCCACTCTATTGCGGGCGTCCTCTCCAGCAAGGCCCAGAAGGTATTCAGGTTCAAAGAGCAGGAGAAGCTGCACGAGGAGATCATCGACTCTGGACTGGCCAAGATCTACACGGCGCACCTGGAGATCGCCAAGAAGATCGCCGAAGACGAAGGCGTCGAGCTCAAGACGACGCTACTTGCGGGCAAGCCGTTCGAGCAGACCTACAAGTACGTGAACGAGGTAAACCCGACGATGGTCGTGATGGGCCGCATCGGGTACCACTCAGATGACGAGATGGACATCGGCGGCAACACCGAGAACATGATGCGTTTCCTGCCGACGAACGTCCTGATCACCAACTACGAGTACCAGGCCCCCGACCTGTACACCGCAGAAGAGCACATGACGTGGACGAAGGAGGCGCTGGAGCGTCTCGACCGCATCCCCGGCTTCGTCGTTGGGATGGCGACAGGCGCCATCATCCGCTACGCCATCGAGAAGGGCTACACGGTCATAACCACCGGCGTGATCGACGAGGTCATAAAGAGCATCCTGCCCCCCGGCGCGATGGAGTCCATGCGCGCCATCGGAGACCAGATGCGCGAAGCCGAGGCAATGGGCGAGGAGAAGCCCATCGACTCCCTCTTCAAGGACTTCGACGAACGTACCGCCGACAAGGCCAACGGTGCCAACGGGAACGGTCACGCCAACGGCAACGGCTATAAGAACGGTTCGGCTGGCGGCGCGAACGGCAGTGCCAACGGCAGCGACGCCGCGATGAAGCAGGAGATCTTCGAGGCTGGCCGCGGCGGTTTCGGGAAGAGCGAGGACCAGGGCGACATCGAGGGCATCTCCGCCGAGGTACAGGAAGAGATACAGCGCTCGGCCCAGGGTGAGGACCGCTTCGAGTGCGACGTCTGCCGCTACGTGGCCAAGGGCAAACCAGCCCGCTGCCCCGTCTGCGGCTCGGGCCCCACGCACTTCCACGCCGTCGACGCCGAGATAGCGACCACCGCAGGTGACGAGAACCTTAACCTCTCCGAGGTCTACGACGGCCGTGAGCTGCACTGGACCGACGACGCCACGGCCCTTCTCGATTCGCTGGAGGAGTGGCAGGAGAAGCGCCGGGTCAAGGCTCGGGTTGAGAAGAGCGCGCTCAAGAAAGGCTACACCACGATCACACGCGATTACGTCGCGCAGCAGTACCGCGAGGAGACGGGCCGCGAGGCCCCGGAAGTAAAGAGCGGCGGTTGCCCCGTAAGCCACGCCAAGGAACAGGTTCAGGAGACCGGCGCCACGTGCCCCATCGACCACAGCGCCTTTCAGAAGGCCGGCGCGCAGGTCCCAGAGGGCGGCTCCAAAGAGTTCACCTGGACCGACGACGCTATCGAGAGGCTAGATCGGGCACCCAAGGGCTTCATGCGGAACATCTCGCGCAACATGACCGAGAAGCTCGCCCGCGAGCGGGGCGTCACGCACATAAACTTGCCGCTCGTCGAAGACTCCCTTACCGGAGCGCGCACCACGATGGAGGACGTCATAACGGGCAAGGTCTCGATCGCCGACCTTGCCAAAGACACCGGCGAGAAGATAGAGGCTGAAGACGGTGAGGCCCCGCACCCGCCGATGATGGTGACTATGGTCTGCACCACCTGCGGCGAGGAGATGCAGGGTGTCCAGCCTCCAGAGGAGTGTCCCGTGTGTGGCGCACCAGGCGAGGATTTCGAGCAGAAGTAGGTTTTTCAGGTTTCAGGAAATCCTTTAACCTGAGCTTCGAGGAAAGCTCCGGTACCAGACTCACGGTACCGGGGCTTTTCGTTGTCGGATCTTGAATCATCGAGTTGTCCGTGTGCGTATACTTTTTCGAGTGCCGCGTCCAGGTTTAGAGCGGCATCGGGATGGAAAGGTCGTTGGTGGAACACTGGAGCAATCTGGCTCGCGGGAGGACGGAGGGATGCTGACGCGGATACTGGCGGCGCTTGGCGTCGGAGGCTGGTGCCTCTTTATCCTGCTCGTTTCCGTAGTGTTCGTGATAGACAGGGGACTGGCCGACGTTGGCATAGTTTGGATTGCCGTCTTTGGTATCGGTGTCGTCGCTCCCGTACTCCTCTTGAGGCAAATCAATCGAGCCATAGAGACGCACGAGCAGTCTCGCCGTACCGCCCCCGGCGCGAGGGAGAAAGAGAAAGAACTCCTCGGCGCCTTAGAGGAACGCCGCGAGATCACCCCCGCAACGGCCGCGACGCGGACCTCGCTCACCGTGGACGAGGCGTCGAAGATGCTCGAGGATCTGGCTCACAAGGGTCACCTGGAGATGCAAATGGAGGAAGGCATCGTAGCCTACTCTCTTGGCGAACGTCGCAGGCAAGCGTTGCCGGGCGCCGATTTCGCGCTCTCACGTGTGCAATCGGAGGCCAACGGGGCCTCACACAGGCTCGAAGATCCCTTGAGCGAGCGTGAGCTCGAGGTGCTGAACCTCCTGGCCTCGGGGAAGACGAATTCGGAGGTGGCGGGCGACCTCTTCGTCTCCGTAGGAACCGTCAAGAGCCACACGGGCAACATCTACCGCAAGCTCGGCGCGAAAAACCGCGCCGAAGCCCTCACCAGGGCGCGCGGGCTCGGCCTGATCCAGTAGTACCGCGCCCCGACCATAAGCGCTCTCTTTCAGGCCAGAGACCTCGTATATACCGCAACAACAAGCCTCTCCTCGAGGCGGTCCACGAATGAACCCCGATGAACCACCTAGATCCACCTTTCGGCCGATGCCCCTGCAACCAGTTTGGCCGTAGCTTCCAGGTGAAGCACGAGCAACCAAAGGGGAGGCATCCAGAAGATGGCCCACCTTATTGAAACACCGAGGGATACAGCACAAGTCGAGGCAACCGCGAAGCCGTCGAGAAAGGTCGTGCTAGCCGCGCTATCCTTTGTGTCAAGGCTGGCCCAAATTTTCTACGCCATCCTCTCATCGGCCTTCGCCGCCGGCGTCCTGGTCCAGGTGTTCTTCGCCGGCATGGGGGCGTTCGGGGCGGACTGGTCCTTACACACGACGTTCGTACACCTCCTGGAGCCTCTTCCTTTGTTGATGGTCGCGGCGGCCTTCGTCGGGCGCTTGTCGTGGGCGTTGACGCTCTTGCCGCTAGTTCTCACGGTTCTGATCGGCGCGCAATACGCGCTCACGGGCACCGTCGTACCCGCTGCGGCGCTACACCCCGTGAACGGGTTGCTGATTTTCCTGACTGGCCTCTTCATCGCCAGGCGAGCGTGGGCCGCTGTGGCCACGCGAAGGAAGGGGTGAGCGACGCATGGAGCTCTCACGCAAAGAGTTCCTGAAGCTCGGACTCGCCGGCGGGGTGGCGCTCGCACTTCCTTTCGGAGCGTACGCGTGCTCCGGCGAAGGCTCGACAGGGACGTTGTTGACAAGCAGGGCAAAGCTGCCCAAACCGTTCACGGTGCCGCTGCTGGTACCCCCGGTGCTAGCGCCCGTGCGCACCAACGCGGGCATCGACTACTACGAGATGACGCAAGAGATCGGCAAGGTGGAGATTTTGCCCGGACTCGAGACGGAGGTTTGGGGCTAC
>DATDKB010000174.1:0-5319 GCA_036520255.1 Rubrobacter sp.
GCCACCGAGACAAGACCATCGTGATCCATCTGAAGGACGAAACCAACGATCGACTAATCGTGGAGGTCGAAGATCCGGTCGAGGTGGTCACGAAGATCAACGACGCTCTCAATTCGTCGACTAACCGTTGATCCGAACTTCGGAGAATTTACCCTTCCACGCACTTCGGTGAATAACGGCAAGCACAAAGCCCGAAAGGTGTAATAACCAAAGGGGAGGCGGTGTAACAACCGCCTCCCTCTAGGCTTCAGGTTTCTTGACTAAGTGCTGCCGGTCCGCCTTCTTGACAGCTTTGAGGTGATAGGTTACATGAGTTCCCTCAAAGTTGCCGAAGGGGGTGTCTTTGAAGGTGCCTCCGAACTTGATTGTGTGTTTGCCGGGCTTCAGCCCATGTTTCAGAAACACCCAGAGCCCATCGCTCGCTGCCGGATAGGTGCCGGGATCTACTAATCCATAGGGGTTTTTCTTCGACTCTATCTTCCACTGGAAGATCCCGGATGCTATGCGCTGTTGCTTGAGATCTTTCCCATCGAGCGTAGCAAAGAACTTGCTGGGGGGATCTATGACATCGTCGGTTATCGGCTCGGCGCACCCTTTGTCGTACGGCTTCGGGTCAGGCTTAGGTTGATGTCCTGTAAAGGCCTTGCTGCATATAACGTTAACGACGGAGAATAGTATAGGCATCCTAGCCGGCACGACGCGGTTGCGTTCTACTGAGGGCACCTGCGGGTTGAAAGCCGACCCGGCCAAGAAGAATACTCCCGGTACATACTCCCCTTCGCATTTGGGACTGTTTTTATTATAACTACCTACTAGTGGGCTGGGTTTCTGGAAACCCCAGTTCCACCACTCTCCAGTCAGATCTGGTAAGTTTTTCTTTAGTTATCCCGGAGGAGAGGGCTTCTGCTCATGCTCAGTGGTGGCGGCTTTTCCGGAGGCCATGGGTAGAGCCACAACCAGGGCCAGTATGACGCTTAGGGCTACCACTACGATTCGTCGCACACTAAAGTCCTTTCTCTATCCATGTGGACCCCTGTGGGTTACTGTTTCAACCAACAGATCTGTTCCCTCCAAATACCCCCTCCCTTTTGCGGCGCACAACTTTCTCATGCCCGCCTTATTACCAGCGGGCGATGAATCCGCGATGAATTTTGAGGGCGTTTGTGTCTACTTTTAGACACTATTTTTCGCAACATTCTTTCGCAACATTCTTGCGAGTTGGGAGTGAACTTCCTAGAACGCCGTCAAAACGAAGTTCGCAGGACTTCCCTTCCACGCACTCCGGTGAATAGAGGACACAGGCAGGGAGGCGCCGGTGCGTATACTGACCGGAGAACGATCGATGGAAGGGAATCTGCACATGACGACCGAACCTCGCCAGGAGCCGCCGGGAGAGGAAGGGCCTTACGCGCGTCGGATGAACCGAGAGTCTTCGGTCTCTTACATGGACTGCCTCTTTAGCGTCTTAGTCGGCTCCGAGCAGACCGATGGGCGCTTCGGGCTGATGGAGATGGTAGCTCCCAAGAGGGCCGCGAGCCCTCGCGCCATCTGCACTACACCGACGACGAGGGCTTCTGAGGGCTTCTATGTGCTCGAAGGCGAGCTTACCTTCTACGTGGGCGAAAAAACCTACGAGGCCAGTCCCGGCACGTTCGTGTTCTTGCCCCACGGCGTAGCCCACTCCTATACCTTCGAGACCGACTCGGTCCGCATGCTCTCCATCGTCGCGCCGGGCGGATTGGAGAGGCACTTCCGCGACCCTCGCTTCAGCGAGCCGGCCAAGGGCACGACGTTGCCGACGCCTGGCGAAGCGCCCGACCCGGAACTACTGGAAGCCATGGCCACAGACCTGGCGAGCTACGGTACCGAGGTGGTCGGCCCTCCCGGCCCGCCGCGGGAAGGATAGGAACACCCTCCTGCCTGACCTTCTCAGAACGCCGTTCCTCGGTAGTTCGCTCGCGTGAAGGTGGCCAAGGGTCCACACGATCTCCGAGCTACCCGGCGTAGTCGCCTAACGGCCGAGGATACGGTCCATGTTCTCTAGTCCATCTTAGGTGGTCTGGGCGAGGCTTGCATCGGAAAGCCCGCAGCTCTTAGTAACACAAGAAGAGTCGGGCCGGATGAACCCCGGAGCAGGAGGCACGAAAGAGGGAGGCCCTCGGGCCGTCCTTCTATGGGTGTTACACTTGTGTTCACGCAATCCAGTCGGCGAGGAGGTGTGCGGTGCGTAAGGTGGGAACGAGGGAGCTCAAGCAGCACACCGGCGAGATAATAGAGAGCGTCAGGATGGGGGAGAGGGTCATCCTGACCCTGCGCGGCGAGCCGGTGGCGGTCATCTCCCCGATAGACCGGGGGGCCGTGGAGGAGGCCACGGTCTCGGAGGCTGAGCGGGCCGAGCGGGAGACTCTGGGCTGGCTCGAGGCCAGCGAGGGCGCCTTCTCCTTTTGGGAGAACGAAGAGGACGGCGTTTGGGACGAGGTCGCGGAGCGTGCGGAAGGTTAACCGCGACTCTTGACCGGGCAGGCCTATCGCAGGGGTACGGTGGTTTTGGTCCCTTTCCCGTTCACCGACCTCTCGGGCAGGAAGAGGAGGCCCGCCTTGGTCGTCTCCCCGGAGGGCTTCGACGGGGAGGACCTGATCCTGTGCGCCATCACCTCACAGCTCCCGCGAACGCCCTCCGACTGGGAAGTGCCCCTCGAAGCGCGCGACATGGCCGACGACGAGCTGCCCAAGAAGAGCATCGTCAAGGCGGGCAAGCTCTTCACCATGCACGAGAGGCTCGTGGCCGCCCGCTACGGGGCCGTGAAGGAACAAAAGCTGCAAGAAGTGCTCGAAGCGCTGCGAGGCTTGTTCGCCCTCGAACGCGCGACCGACGGCTCAGGGGTGGTACGGCCCGAATCGGGCCAAATAGACGAGGCGGTGCTGGCGTTGCTGTGGTTGAACGCCTTCGACGACCATGGACAGCTCCGGTCGTGGAAGACCTTCGACTGGGACGCGATAGACCGTTTGCACGAGCGCGGCCTGATCTCGAACCCCAAAAGCAAGGCCAAGTCGGTGGTGCTCACCGAAGAAGGTCGGCACGCCGCGGAGCAGGCATTCCGAAGAAAGTTCGCGTCGTGACCTTCGTTTCACGGACGCTCCGCCAGGGCGCCTTTACCGTCCTACCCCGAATAATCTTACACACTTATACCGCCGTCCCAGGCCATTACCACCGCAAATCCCTTATCTAGGCGGAAAACGTCCTATATTTTGTGTAAGATTACTTCTATAATCTGTTGAATACAGCTCAGAGGGAGCATGGACCCGTGAGCGAAGCCAAGATGCAGATCGAACCCGTGGCGCCGACATCTGGAGCCTCCGAGGGGCTCTACCTCGGGGACGCGATCCACTTCTTCCTGAACGCCAAGCGCGCAGGCGGCAGGAGCGCCCGGACGATAGACGACTACCGCAAGAAGCTCGAGCTCTTCCAGCGGTGGCTAGCAACCCGGGTCGGCGGCGAGGACGCCGTGGACGCGCCCTACATAGATATAGGAGCGGACGCGGTCGAAGCCTACGTGGTCTACCTCAGAGACGAGCGCGCCATGGCCGACTCCTCCAGGAAAAACCATCTAGCCGTCCTCAGGAGCTTCTTCCAGACCATTTCTAGGAGGCTCGAACTGCCCGACCCCACTAGGACGCTCGATGAGGTCCGCTTCCACCAAGGGTCGCCCAAGCGCACCTACGTCACCAAGCGCGAGGCCGAGATCCTCCTCTCCTCAATGGACAAGCAAGTAACTATTGCATCAAAAAACGAGAGGGAAGCCTCCTCCACTCGTGAGGCGCGACGGCGGACCCTCGCAGGGGTGCTGGCCGCCCGGGACCACGGGGCCTTCTCGGCCATGATCTACGCGGGACTGAGGATAGAAGAGACTGCGTCCCTCACGGTAGAGGATCTAGGCTTTTCTCGTGGCGAGGAGGAGGTGAGGGTGGCCAGAGGCAAGGGCAATAAGGAGCGCGTCGTACCCATGAGCCCGAAGCTCAAGAGGTCTTTGAGACGCTACCTTAAGCTCCGGGAGGAGTTGCTCCCCGTCGGCGATGCGCCTCCCCCCCACCTCTTCCTGAACGAGAAGGGAGAGCGGGTCACGGAGAACACCTTGAGGAGGAGGCTCTACAAGTGGGTCAGGAAGAGCGGCATAAAGAAGCAAGACCTAAAGCCCCACGACCTCAGACGCACGTTCGGGACGTGGTTCTTGCAGGCCAACCCGGGGCACGTCAGGGAGCTTGCCGAGCTTATGGGACACTCCGACCTCTCTCAGGTCATGAAGTACGCCCTCTCGGACGGAGAGCGCGCCCGGGCGGGGATCACCAGGCTCTAAAGGCGATCGTCATGACCTCCCTCGAGGCCGCTACCCGCCCCTCCCCTCTTTCCCGTCCTCCGCGCCCTCCGACGCCCTGCTACTTCTCATCTCATCTTCCCAGAACGCCGTAAAGCGGAAGTTCAACTTCTGAGAAAACCCCTTCCAAGCACTTGGGTGAATAAGTCCTTCCTCACGTCGAGTTGGGGGAGAGGGCTAAGAGTAGGCTTCGCGAATCAGACTGCCCGGCGCCTACATCCTACCCATGTGATCCAGGTAATACCGGATCGCGCTCGCGTAGTTAGGGTCCCCGGCCCAGATTCCGTCTCCCAGCTGGCTGATCCTCCTGACCCACCACCCGCGGGCCTTCTGGGCGGCCCGGGCGTCGTAGAAGCGGTCGTGCGGCTCGCCTATGGGTCTCTTGTGCGTGTAGGCGGCCATGTGATTGACGTGCATCCTGACCCCTTCGAAGGCGCTCTCGGGCCGCTCGAAATCTTTCGGCGCGTCCCCTACTAAGCCACCTTTCTTGATGCCGGCCATGTTCCAGGGCCTCGAGTCTCCCCCGTAGTGGCCCCTGCCCGTCTCGACGATGGCCTGAGCCACGAGCACGTCAGGCGCTATGCCCCTCCTAGGCGCGAGCCGGTAGTAGATCGGGATGGTTTTCATGATGTAGCGACTGCAGCCGATCGATCTGGCGTACCTTTCGACCCTCTTTTCGTCATAGCGGGGGGCACCGAGGATCTGGTCTGGCCCGCGGCGGACGCTGCTTGCCGCGAGTGCTTGCTCCTTTTGCGAACCGGCCACAAACACGACACCGGTAGCAAGGACAATCGTCGACAAGACCAACGCCAAGTAACGCACCGCTTCCCCTCCTACGACAAGGAGCACACGTACTTCATGCTTAACCCAACGAACTATACAGCACCCTCGCACCAGGCGACACACCAAGTGCAACGATAGCGTGAAGCCGGTTGCCCCGAATACT
>DATDKB010000175.1:0-2547 GCA_036520255.1 Rubrobacter sp.
CGCCCACCGCCTACGATTTGCGCGCCCGCAGCGAGTACATGAGCGGGATGCGGGGCGTTCCCGCGGGCAGACGGTAGGTATCGAAGCCAGACTTCTCCAGGATCGGCCACCGCGCAAACTTGGTGTAATCGAACTCGTGTAGCAGCTCGACGCCGAGTCCGGCGGCGCTCACGGCGCTTATTACCATTCCGAGGGTGTGGTTCCACTCGTAGGTCACGTTGTGCACCGTCTCGGCGTCGAAGTCGGCGTAGGTGCCCGGCTCGTCCCACACCCTCGGGTCCTCGTCCTGGAAGTAGTCGTGCTCCACGGTCAGGTCGTCGTCGCCGAAAACCTCGGTAAAGGGATGGAATTCGGTAAGGTACAGAAATCCACCGGGTCTGATCAGCTCCGCGACAACCCCGGCCCACCGCTCGATGTCGGGGAGCCAGTTCAGCGCCCCGCGGCCCGTGTAGACGATATCGAAGGCTCGACTCCCCAGGGCCTCCACGGCCTCGTAGACGTCTGATTGGACGAACGTCGCCCCAAGCCCCATGTCCGAGGCCAGCCCCCTGGCCGCCTCTATGGCCGGGCCCGAGAAGTCGAGGCCGGTGACACGGGCGCCGCGGCGGGCCCAGCTCAGGGTGTCGATGCCGAAGTGGCACTGGAGGTGCAAGAGGTCCTTGCCCAAAACGTCGCCGACCTCCGCGATCTCGAACGGCTGCAGGCGCTCCTCCCCGGCCTTGAAAGCGGCCACGTCGTAGAACTCGCCGGAGACGTGAATCGGGACACGCTCGTCCCAACTGGCCCTGTTCGCCTCCCGCCACTCCTCGCGCCACTCTCCCATCGCCCGCTCCTCTCGCAGCATTCTCGGAACCGTAAATCTTCAAGATAGTACACCTCGCCCGCGTAAACCAGGCCAGCAATAGCGCACCGTATGGCTGCAGCCGGGGTCGGCAGGAAACCGTCGAGAACTAGCGGTGAAACTCACCCGTCTTTCGGTTACAAACGTAGCGGTACTCAAGCCGGTTGCGTAAAGAGGGGTTCACCATGGCCAAGCTGATCTACTCGGCGATCACCTCGCTCGACGGCTACGTGGCGGACGCGGACGGCAATTTCGACTGGGCCGTACCGGACGAGGAGGTGCATGCCTTTATCAACGACCTCGACCGGCCTCTCGGCACCTACCTCTACGGGCGCCGGCTGTACGAAACGATGGCCGGCTGGGAGACCGGCCCCACGCTCGCCGACCTGTCGCCCCCGACGCGGGACTTCGCCCAGATCTGGCAAGCCGCCGACAAGATCGTTTACTCCAGGACGCTTCAGGCGGTGTCCACCACCAGGACGCGGATCGAGCGGAACTTCGACCCCGAAGCGGTCCGGAAGATGAAGGCTCTGGCGGGACGTGACCTCATCATGGGCGGTCCCGAACTCGCCGCCCAAGCGTTCGAGGCCGGGTTGGTGGACGAGTGCCACCTGTTCGTCGCGCCGATGGTGGTGGGGGAGGGCAAGCGGTCCCTCCCCGAAGGCGTCCGACTGCAACTCGAGCTGGTGGACGAACGCCGTTTCGGCGGAGGCATGGTTTACCTCTACTACCGCATCGGAAGTTCGAGGTAGGAAACAGCGCTCCCTGCAACGCCTCGGGCTTCTCCGTGACCGCGCGCGTGGGCTTACAGTCCGAGGGACTTCAACCAGCCGCCCGGTCCTCGTGGGAACGTTTTATGTACACTTGCGTTATGGACCCCCGGGGCGATACGGTAGCGGCGTCCTTCGTGGCCGGTGGCACGCAGGTTCTCTCATCAGGAGGAGAAGGATGAGCGATACCAGATCTCGCGGCGCCGAACTCGAACCGGAGTTCTGGTCGGCGGAAGAGGAGTTGAGGGCCAGGGTGCGCCAGCAGGAGGCCACCGGCAGGCTCGGGCTGGCAGCGCTCTCCGGTATGGACCTCGCCGGCCTCATGGACGAGGTGGTGCACGCAGTCGCCGGGGTGCTCGGGGTCGAGTACTCCAAGATCCTGGAGCTCATGCCCGACGGCGTGCCCTCGCACCCCACGCCCGTTCTCTCCGACAGGGCCTTCATCCAGGTGGGGGAGATCCCGGCAGCCCTGAAGCACCATGCGAGCGAGGCCGTCCAGGGTACGGTCGCCCGCTCGGGAGAGGTGCTGATGCTCGCCTTCGAGCCAGGCGAAGGAGCCCAGGCACGGTGAGAAGGACCCGGTAGCGATCCGTCAGCCTCTCTGGTCTATAGTGACCAGAGGTTTCATCAACTTTGCTCATGGCAGCCCTCCGACTTCGGACTAGACTTTGATGCGAGATCGACGCCGAAGAATACCTGCGCGCCCTGGAGGTCTTGAAGTCGGGACCTTCCGCCCCGGGCAAAGAGCTTACGGTCCGCTAGCCGCGCCAGCGGGTCGGCCTCCGATCCGCATCGGCCCCCTGCGACGGTGGACGCTGAGGTAGGCGAAGTCCTCCGACACGGCCCGCGTGGAACGCCAGGCGCCCCGCGGGACGAAGACCATGACCCCGTTCGATAAGGGATGCTCTCCTCCGTCCACGCGGACCGAGCCCGAAC
>DATDKB010000176.1:0-5869 GCA_036520255.1 Rubrobacter sp.
CCCGCAAGTGCTCGAGGATCTCCACCGTAGCCGTCCTCTCGCCGAGGTCGAAACCCCCGTCATCGACGGAGAAGCCGACCGGCAACTCCACCAAGTCGCCCACATCGCCCGCTATACGGTCGACGACCAGCTCCTGGCCCTCCGTCACCCTGTACTGCTTTCCACCGCTTTTCACAACCGCAAACATCACGTTCTCCTAAGATTTATCAAGCTTCGACGGGCACACGAAACGGCACCCTACGACCGAACAGTATAACCGCCACGCACCGTTGCGACCAGCAAGCTGGCCGCAACGAATTAGGAATTTGGTGTTTGGTATTTGGAATCGAAGGAGGTTAGTTTCGGTGTTTTGGGAGCTGGGTGGGGAATCATTGCTCGGGCGTTGCCTTACGCGGGACTATTGGGTATCTTTGGTTGGTGCGATCGGTAAGTACAACATCGACGGGCCCCGTCGTCCGGAACAAGAAGCAGGAGAAGATAAGCATCGCGCATCGCTTGCGCCGCTCTGATTTGCTTCTGTTTCTGGCGGCGCTGGCGTTGGGTGGGATCGGGGTTCTCGCTATCTATGCGGCCGAGGCCGACTACAGGCAGCTCTACGCCATCAACCAGGCCATGGGGCTCGCGGTCGGGTTCGGGGGCGCTGTGGTCCTGGCGCTCCTCGACTACAGGTGGCTGGGGCGGCACCTCAGGCTGGTCTACGGAGCGACCATCGTGATGCTCGTGGCCGTTTTGCTCATGGGCCTGAGGGTAAACGGATCGCAAAGCTGGATCAGCATCGGCCCCGTGGAGGTGCAGCCGTCCGAGTTCGCGAAGCCGCTGACAATCGTGGTGCTAGCGGGCTACGTCGCGAACAACAGCTTCGCGTACAACATGACGTTCCTGAAGGCCATGGGCATTCTCGCCGTGCCCATCTTGCTGGTGCTGGCGCAGCCCGACCTCGGGACCGCGATGGTGTTCGGCGCCATCTTCGTCGCCGTGGTCTACGTCAGCGGCGCCAGGTGGCGCCAGCTTGCGGCCCTGTTCGCCGCCGGGTGCGTGGCGGTGTACCTCGCGATCAAACTCCGCATCCTCGAGGACTACCAGATAGCCCGCCTCACCTCGTTCCTCGACCCCCAGAGCGACCCCCAGGTGAGCTACCAGGTCGAGAACTCGAAGATGGCGATAGGCTCGGGAGGACTCACGGGCAAGGGCCTCAACTCCTCGGCAACCCTCGGCGACCTCGGCTACCTGCCCGAGGATCGCACCGACTTCATCTTCTCCAACCTCGCCGAGAAGGTCGGCTTCGTGGGCGCCATGCTCGTGCTCGTCGTGTTCTTTGTGCTGGTCTGGCGCGTGCTGCACGCGGCCTCCATCTCGCGTGACCGCTTTGGCGTCCTGATCGCGGTCGGCGTGGCAACCATGCTGACCTTCCACGCCCTCATAAACGTCGGCATGGCGATGGGCATGATGCCCGTAACGGGCCTCCCCCTCCCCTTCGTAAGCTATGGCCGAAGCAACCTCCTCGTCAGCATGATGTCGGTCGGCCTGGTACAGAGCATCGTGATACAAGCGCGGCTCAAAGCCGAGTCGAATCCTCGCGCCTGAAGCCTCCCTACTCCCAACTATGTGGCGTTTTGACGATCACGATCTGAAGCAGCCAGCCGCCCACGAGGAAGGCGATCAGGGCGTTTATGAGGGCGTCGGGGAGGACGCCCCAGACGGCGTACTCGCTTAGTTGTGGTACGTCGAGGCCGGCCAGCCAGCGGGCGGTGTAACCCAGGAGGTCGTAACAGGCGACGGCGAGGCCGGCGACCTGGGCGAGCAGGACTCTTTCGGTGCCTTTGCGGCGGACGGCGCTGGCGCGGGCGGAGAGGGCGGCGGCGAGCAGGCCGCCGAGCGCTCCCACGCCGAAGAGCTCGCCGCCGAGGGCATCGAGTAGCACGCCACCGAAGAAGCCAAGCAAGACGGCCTGCAGGTCACGTAGCGGAGACGCGGCGAAGACCACAGCTATAAGGGTGAGCCTCGGCGAGAAGAAGCCGAAGGTCAGGTAGGGAACCACGACCGCATCGAGCAGCGCTGCTACCGCCACGACGAGGGCGGCACGGATGACAGAGGTGTGCTCCACCGGCTGTCCCTCAGCCGTTCCTGCCGGCCCAGTCGGTGATGACCCTGACCTCTTCGAGGTCCTGCGGGTTCATGGCGGGCTCGACCACTATCTTCTTGAACTGGTCGATGTCCTGAGAGCTTACCGACTCGACCTTGCCCACGTACAGGCCGGGCGGGAACAAAAGCTCCTTGTCCCCGGCCCGCCCGCTGGTCACTATGTAGTCTCCCTCCTCGGCGCGGGCGCTGGTGCTGACCAGGTCGACGCCGAGGTATCCTTCCAGGTCAGTCCCTAGCAGGCCCTGACCGTAGGAGACGTTCTGCGCCGTGACGGCGGGGCTGATTTCGCTAGACGCCGGGTCGAACTGGGCCGGAGGGACGATCCTGACGCCCGCCGCGAACATCTGGTCGGTTATGAGCATGACCTGGGCCGTGTGCCTGGAGACCTCGGTGGTGCGCCCGACGAGCGTGCTCTCGCCGATCACCACCGGCCTGTTCGGCTCGACCCCGTCCTCGGTGCCGACGTTGATGATTATCCTCTGGGTAAACTGATCCCCTACCGGCGCGACGACCTGCGCCAGAGGTCCATACTCGTAAACAGACCTCTGCCCCCTCAAAAGCTCGCGAAGTTGCGCATTCTCGCGCTCCAAACGCGAAGCCTGGGCCGCGAGCTCCTCTGTCCTTTGAACCTCGCGCTCGAGCTTCTGTTCCCTGCTGTTGTCGAAGGCGCCCATGACCCTCTCGCCCGTATTCGTCACGGGTGTGAAGACGGCGGCGAAGATGCTCCGTACCGGCTGCAAAACCTCGGCGGCCCCGAGCTGGACGGTGTGCAGCGGCCCGCACTCACCCTCCCGCTCGCAGTCGCCCTCCTTCACGTAGACGGTAAACAGCGAGAGGCTCGCCACGCAGAGGATAATCAGGGCAGCGAGACCGCTGGCGGCGCTAGACTTCTTCCGACCCACGTCGAACTCGTTAGGCCGAGGAGAGGGCGCTGCGGTAGGAGTTGATCTCCTCTAACGACCGGCCGCTGCCGATTGCGACGCACATCAACGCGTCGTCGGCGACGTGAACCGGGATGCCCGTCTCGCGCCTGAGACGCTCGTCGAGGTGACGCAGTAGCGCCCCACCACCCGCGAGGATCATGCCTCTGTCCATGATGTCCGACACCAGCTCGGGGGGCGTGCGGTCCAGGGTGTCGCGCACGGCCGCGAGGACCGCATCGACGGGGACGCTTATGGCCTCCCTGATCTCCTCGCTCGTTATGACGACGGTCTTGGGTAACCCCGTGACGAGGTCCCGGCCCCTGATTTCGGCCGATTCTTCTTCTTCTAACCTGAAGGCGCTGCCTAGCTCTATCTTGAGCTGCTCGGCGGTCTGGGTGCCGATGGCTAGCTTGTACTCCTTCTGGATGTAGGTGGAGATCGCATCGTCTATGTCGTCACCGGCGATGCGAATGGAGGATTTGGTGACGATGCCGCCCAGGGAGATGACGGCGACCTCGCTCGTTCCCCCGCCGACGTCGACCACCATCGACCCTTGGGCCTCGTTGACCGGCAGACCGGAGCCGATGGCCGCGGCCATCGGCTCCTCGATGGTGTAAGCCTGCCTCGCTCCCGCCGACTCGGTCGCCTCCTTGACGGCCCTAAGCTCGACGCCCGTCACGCCGGATGGGTCGCACACGACGACGCGCGGGCCGACGAGCGACCTGAAGAACAGGCGTTGCGGCTGTACCTTGCGGATAAAGTAGGCGAGCATCTTCTCCGTGACCTCGAAGTCGGCTATCACGCCGTCTTTGAGGGGCCTCATGGCGACGATGTTGCTGGGTGTGCGGCCGAGCATCCGCTTCGCCGCGGAGCCCACGGCCACGACCTTGTCCGTCTTCGTGTCGATCGCGACGACAGAGGGCTCGGAGAGCACTATTCCCTGTCCTTTGACGAACACCAGCGTGTTCGCTGTACCCAAGTCTATCGCGACATCCCGCCCGAACAATCCTCCGAACATACCCTCTACCCATCCTCTTTATCGAACGACCCTTAGGCGCCGCTGCCCCGGCCCTAGAGTATCCCGTGTTCCTTCATACTAAAGTAACCGTCGCCCAGGATCACGTGATCCTCGACCTCGATACCTATTATCTTGGAGGCCTCCTTGAGCCTCCGGGTCACCTCGCGGTCCTCGCGGCTAGGCCCGACCCTGCCGCTGGGGTGGTTGTGGGCGAGGACGATGCCCGCCGCACTGGCCCGGATCGCCGCTTTAAATACCTCCCTGGGATGAACCAGAGACGCCGAAAGCGTGCCAACCGAGACCGTAGGAAATGCTAAAACTTCGTTCTTGGTGTTCAAGAGCACGACGACGAAATTCTCCCGGTCGAGATTGGCTATCCGACCCCTTAAAAGACCGTCAACGTCCTCTGGCGATGATATCACGGGTCGTCCGGGGTTGCGAACCCTCCCAAGCCTCTTGCCGAACTCGACCGCGGCCAGCGTTATGCACGCCTTAGCCTCACCGATCCCATGCACCTCCTGCAAGTCGTGCACGCCAACCCCATGCAACCCGAAGAGTCCCCCACTCTCCGAAATCACCTGCTGCGCAAGCTCGACCGCCGTCTGCTCCTTGCTGCCATTTCCAAGCAAAATCCCCAACAACTCCGCACTAGAAAGCGCCTCGGGCCCCTCGGCCAAAAGCCGCTCTCGAGGCCGTAACTCGGGCGGAAGCTCCTTGAGGGTGTACCTGCGCCGATCCACGTTCGTATTCTATATTAATCGATCGATTAATATTCATTAAGCAGGGCGGTTCGCGAACCCTCCCTACAGGTCCCGCTCCTGGCGGGAGGTGTTCATCGTACCCGTGGCTCACGGGTGTGGGATTCCGGCACGGGCGAGCATTCGGCCGGTGAGGGTTAGCGGGAGGCCTACGACGTTGGTGTAGTCGCCACCGATCCACTCTACGAAGGACGCAGCCCGACCTTGAATGGCGTAACCTCCGGCCTTGCCGACGCCTTCCCCGTGACGGACGTAGGATTCTATCTCGGCGGCGGCGAGCTTTCGCATCATGACCGTGGTGACCGCGTGGCGGACGGCGAGACTCTGGCCCTTTGCGACGGCGACGCCGGAATAGACCTCGTGGGCGCGGCCTTGCAAGAATTTGATGAACCGTTCGACTTCCTCGCCGCTCTTTGCCTGGCCGAGGACGCGTTCGCCGGCGGGGAGATCGGGCAGGTAGACGATGGTGTCGGCCGCGAGCAAGACGGTTTCGGGGTCGCGTTTGATGGCAAGCGCTTTGCCTTTGGCGTTGGTCGTGACGGTTTGTACGGGGTCGTCGAGGGTTACTTCGGGGAAGCCGCTCCTGCGGGGCTCGAAGTCGTAGCCGGCGGTGCGGAGGAGGTCCACCCGCCGGGCCGACGCGGAGGCGAGGACGAATTGCACCTCTGTTTCAGGTGCCGAAGAAGAGGCCCAGTTCTCGCTGTGCGCTCTCGGGGGAGTCTGAGCCGTGGACGAGGTTGTCGGGCATGCTCAGGGCGAAGTCGCCGCGGATGGTGCCTGGGGCGGCTTCGGCGGGGTTGGTGGCGCCCACGAGGAACCTCATCACCCTTATGGCACCTTCGCCCCTGACCCGCATGGCGACCACGGGCGTTGCGGTGATGAAGTCTACGAGCTCGTCGAAGAAAGGCTTCTCGCGATGTTCGGCGTAGTGCTCCTCGGCAAGCTCGCGGTTCACGTCCATCAGCTGGATGTCGCCGAGGTCGAGACCCTTCGCTTCTATGCGGCGGATTATTTCGCCGACGAGCTTG
>DATDKB010000177.1:0-55462 GCA_036520255.1 Rubrobacter sp.
GTCGCCCGAGTGGCGCGAGCCGATAATCCTGAGGCCCAGGCCAGTCTTCATCATGTACGAGCGCCTGGCCAGAAAGGCCCTGAGGATGATGTCGGAGATGTTGGGCTCCTCGGTGACGACCTCTTTGAGCCGCTCGCGGGGAATGGCCAGCACCTCCCCGGCCTCGCTCACCACGCCAGTGAGGTACATCGCCTGCCCCGTGAGCATGTTCAGCTCGCCCAGGAAACGGCCCTCGTGGAAAACCCCTATGGTCCGCGCCTCGCCGGGGAAGTCGTCGCCGACCTTCACCTCGCCTTCCAGGACGACGACGAAGTCGTTGTGGGTGTCGCCTGCCCTGAACAGGACATCCCCGACCTCCGTCTTCCTGATCTCCCCGTAACGCTTGAGGATCTCGATCTGGTCCGTCCTCAGCCTCGGGGCCCGCGTGCTGCGGATCTCGTCCATCCTGTCGCTCATGGTCCAACCTCATCCATAGCCGTTGCTTTTGAAAGCATAGTGCCTCCTGCGGCTTCCTGGCGAATCCCCGTGCTGGGCAGCGACCGGATCCGCCCGCGTGCCTTGCGCGTTTGTCACTCTGCTAAAGTTGCCGTTTAGGCACAAGCTCAGCGAGGAGAGCCCCCGCATGCAGAAGAACCCCTTCTCTACCGAGGCGGCCGAATACGTCCACCTCCGGCCCACCTACCCCGACGAGCTCTTCGCGTTTCTGGCGACCGTCGTGCCTTCGCGTGCCTTCGCGTGGGACTGCGCGACGGGCAACGGCCAGGCCGCAACGCACCTGGCCGGTTACTTCGGACGGGTAGTGGCGACCGACGAGAGCGGTGAGATGATCGCCCAGGCTCCGCGCGATCCCAGGATCATCTACCGCGTAGCCGAGGCGGAGGACTCCGGCCTCGATGATCGGTCCGTGGATCTCGTGACGGTGGCGTCCGCGATCCACTGGTTCGACCTGGACAAGTTCTACGCGGAGGTGCGCCGCGTCGTAAAACCGGGCGGAACCATCGCCGCCTGGACCTACTACACGCCCGTCTTCGACAGCGAAATCGACGCCGTTATCCAGCGCCTTATACACGAAGTCCTTGGCCCTTATTGGGACGAACGCCTGCACTACGTCGTCGACGAGTTCCACGATCTGCCCTTTCCCTTCGAGCAGATCGAGGCTCCCCCCTTCCAGACGGACATGAAGTGGAGCATGCAAGACCTGCTCGCCTACTTCGAGACGTGGTCATCGTCGGTGAAATACCGCGAGGCTAACCATGCGCGCCCCACGGCTTTGATCGAGGACGACCTTGCACAAGCCTGGGAAGACCCGCCACAGAAAAGAGAGCTCTACTTCCCACTCTACATGCGCCTGGGGAGAGTGCAGGCGAGAACGTAACGAGACCCATCGATGAGGTCCAGCTGAAGGCTGACCGCTGGCAGCGCGGTATGCAAAAGGATCGATCTTTCGTGAACCGCTTTATTTGAGGTCGTTGAGCTTGCTGGTATCGAATCGTTCCAGGATCAGGTCGAATGCTCCCGTGCCGATGCGGGCGCCGCCTGCGAAGGGGTGCCCCAGGGCGCCGACGGTGCACAAAACCAGCCCGATCGCCGCCGCCAGGGTCAACACCATCAGCCTGTGCGACCAGGTGCTCTCCAGGCCGAAGAGGTAGGTGAAGCCGACCGTCGCGATCCCCCCGAATACTAGGACGGGCCAGAGGACCCCGGGCACGCCCTCTTCCGACGCGACAAGTCGTGTCCTCCTGGCATCGGCAAGGCTCTCGATCTGGTCGAGTCCTTTCGCGTAGAGCTGTTCTTCGGCCTTTGAGGTTGGCTCGAAATCCTGCGGGCTCACCCCGAAGCCGGTTGCCCAGCCAGAAGATCTCTGCCGCCGCGTTGGCCTCCTGCTCGACCGTCTCGTCGGCAGCCTGGTATTCCCCCACACGGCGATGACCAGGAGCGCCAGGAGCACGGCGTAGATCATGCCCAGCGCCGCGTAGATAAAGCCGGCCACGTCGATGTGCCGCTGGCGCCAGAGGGAGGGCACGAGGCGGTGCACCAGCTCGAACCCAGCGAGCGCGACGTAGACAAACCACCCCGACCGTCAGGACGCCGTTGACCATGGTCTGAAGCACAGTAGAGATCTCCCCCGTGGACCGGACTGGCCGTTATTCTAGCCGCTACCTCCGCTGACGTTACGACCCCTTGAACACGCCGGCGACGTGCGCGGAACGCCCCGGCGAGCGAGGTAGGAGGCTATCTTCGGCGGTTGGCGAAAAACCAGTAGGCGCCGAGGGCCACCAGCGCAACGAGCACGATAGGCCCGAGCACCGTGGTGAAAAGCACAACGAACAAGACCCTGACCAGCCTGATCATTCTGAACGGCCCGAGGCCTCTTCTACCGAAGCCTCGCCGACCAAAGCCCCTTATCCCGACCGTCAGGTGTTTGTCCGGGAGGACGCCAGCGAGCAGCCAAACGGCGTACAGGGCCCATTCGAGGTGCCCCGCCGAGATCGCGTGGATGTAGGCCATAAAGTTCGGTACTCCCTTCGGCGCCCGCCACCCTGTCTACTGGCGTTATACCAGAGCGCGGGAAAGGGGTAACGCTCTCCTCCGCGCGAACGGTCCCACCATCCCGGAGAAAAGGCCGCGTCGCAGGCAAGTCCGAGCTCGGCTGCGGCTCGTCGGCGGCAAGGTACAGGCCAGGCACCTCCTGGGGCCGAAGGCGTTGGGATCGTAATCATGGAGGCCCTGCACAGCCGGGATCATCACGTGACGCGGGATCGAGGCGATACTCGATAGTATGCGCTCCTCGCGCTCGGGGTCGTCGGTGGGGATAAAGATCGCACCCGTCGTGTCGCAGCCGCTCCATTCTCGGCTTCTCTGCGGTAGACCCGCCTCAACGGCCAATCTGCCAGACCGCATGCTTTACCCCACGACGGCATACTACCCCAGGCCGGTTGGAGGATGCCGGGCTTCGGTGGACGATCTGTTGTCCGGGCGCGCTCGCCACAGCGAGGGTCGCGCCCATGCTGCTCTAGGGGAGGGACAACTGGCTTTGCCGCCTGGTCTGGTAGACACGCTCAGAGGCGTGCTGACCACTGGTTCCGCGTACAGCGCCCAGATGCGGGCCGAAGTCCGCGCTGCTCATACGCGCCTTGCAGCGCTCCAGCCTACTGAGAGCATAGCTCCAGAAGTCTTCAGCCGGATTGCCTTTCTCGTGCTGGACAAAGCCCCAGAGGGACCAATGGAGGTCGCTCATCGTTTTGTACACCTCCAGCCGCGAGTAGGGCGCCGGAGCAGCGGTGCCGCCGCAGTACGCTTCCATCTTGGTACGGTCTTGCTCGGGACCGAACCCCGCCTCGACGGAGAGGTTTCCCAGATCCCACATCGGATCGTTCATGCCAGAGTATTCCCAGTCGACGAGATACATACGCCCGCCCGCTTCGAGGAAGTTCCCCGGCCACGGGTCGTTGTGGCAGGGCACGAGGGGAACGGGAGAAGCCTCTAGCGCCCGCCGCACCGCCCTCGCCTTCCACTCTACCTCGTGGTAACTCTCTGGTAGCGGCGTTCGCCGCTCGCGCAGGAGGCCCAGATGTTCTTCGATCGCGGCGAAAACGTCGAAGCGATGCCTGAAGACCTCCCCCAGACGATGAACCCGCTCGAGCGCCAGAGCGGCCCGAACCGGCGCCCCGGGTCCCGGTCGAACCCCTCCCCGGCGTTCATGGAGACCCCTTCGATAAAACGGGTCACCATGGTGCCGTCTCTCGCGTCGAAGTAAACCACTTCTGCGCCCACCCCGGCCGCCGCCGCGACCCGCGCGTTGTACTCTTCGGCACTACGGTCGATGTAGTCTGAGGTGCCTTCTCCGGCTAGCCGTAGCACGTATGCTACGCTACCAACCGTCACCTTGTAACACACGTTAGTGAGGACCTCATCGAGACGCTCGAGTTTGATGGTGTCCTTTCGAACGTTCTCGAAAAAAGGCACGTGCGCTAACGCAGCATACACCTCATCCAATCGTATTCCTCTCTCTATCTGCTATGAGCGGGCGCTCCCCGACGCCCGTGTTGTCGTCAGGCGATTGTTAACTCTGTGTTAACCGTACGCAATGTAGGGTCGGCGTCAGCCTACCTGCGGGATGCGAAAAGTATGGTTACCTGGCCTATGTGGTCACGCAGGGCGTCGTTGCGCGCCGCGTAGGATTGCAGCTCTCCCCTCTCGTCCAGCTTCTGAATTCGGGAGAGGGCCCGATTCAGGCGGTCTTCGGCGACCAGTGACCAGACCGAATCTCCGTCGCGCCACTCCTTGTTTATGGGACCGGCCGGGTCGAAGTAGGAGTCGCCCTGGACCGTGGCATCGACCGGCGCGAAGCTTCCCCGGTGGTCCAGACCAGAGTCGTCGAGGATCTCGAGCAGTTCGTCGATGGGAGCATAGCGGTTCTTGAGGGCGTCGGCTGCCTCCGGGATCAGGTGGTAGTGCCAGTAGCCGTGGCGCAGTTGCTCTTGCGAGCAGGTGCCGACCGTGAGTATGCCGCCGGGCTTAAGGACCCTGGCGAACTCTTGGAAGACCCGGCGATGGGCGGGGAAACCTTCCGCGGCATCGTCAGGCAGGTGGTGGAGTACCTGGTTGATCATGACCCCGTCGAACGTCCCGCTCTCGAAAGGCAGCTCGTCGATTCTCGAAGAGTGAAAAGAGATGCGGTCCCCGGCCCACGCCAGTTTGCGCGCGGCGACGTCCAGCATGCCCGGGTTCATGTCCACCGCCTCGATCCGGCCTACGTAACCGAGTAGCGCCTCGGAGTAGCTGCCGGTGCCGCACCCGGCATCCAATACTACGGTCTGGGCCAACGGTACGGGCGCGTGGGCGAAGCAACCGACGAGGATCTCTGTCCCTATTGGTTCCCGTGTCTTGTCGTAGTTGCCGGACTTGTGCGTGTAGTTCTCGTAGCTGCTCAATTCGGCTTCCCCCCGGTTCGGTTTTTCGTAAGAGTATATGAGCTTATCCGACAGCGTCGGTTACACCCAGCTTTTACCCATTGTTAACGCTCTTTTCACCCAGGGGAGGATCGGCGAGGCTATACTGCGCGCGATCCTGTACGGCCTAAGGGAGAGAGGAACCGTATGGTCTTTCGGAGCGTGGGTTGCAACCTGTCCCGGCTATACACGGAAAGCGTCAGTGGGCTCGCCGAGGATCTCGCGTTCTTGAAGAGATCCGGGCCGGATTTCGTGGAAGTCTGGCCCCAGAACCTCGGGGTCATCCTCGGCGGTAGCCTCGATAGAACCAGGTTACGGGCGGTTGTGGATCTACTGCTTGATGTGGAGCTGGCGTACACGGTCCACGCCCCGCTCGAGGTCAACCTCATGGATCCCACCTCCCACGACCTTCAGCGCGCGGTCCTCGACGCCAGCCTCCGGTTCGCGCACGGTATCGGCGCGGAGGTCCTAGTCTGCCACGCCGGCCAGCGTGTGGGAGCGCGCGACGCAAGGCACAGCATAAGAGACCAGCTCTCGGCCGAGAGGTCCGGTCTTCGGGAAGCGGGAGATCTGGCGGGAGAGATGGGCGTGACGATCGCCGTCGAGAACTACTATCCCGAGCAGCCGATCCTGCGCGGCGCGGTCTACGACTACTCGGTCTGGCCCTCGCAGCTAGCCGAGCAGATCTCCGGGGTCGACCATCCCGCGGTCGGCGTCTGCCTCGACGTAGGACACGCGGCCCTCGCGGCGCGGGCCTTTGACTTCGACCTGATCGAGGAGTGCGCCGCCCTGGCGCCACTGGTCCGCAGCGTACACCTTCACGACAACCTGCAGAGGACCAACGTTACGGGGGAGCCGCCGGCCTCCGAGCACACCGTCTACAGGCTGGGAGACCTGCACCTGCCACCCGGCAAGGGCACCATCCCGCTCGGGGACCTGTTCCGACACATGAGCTTTCCCGAAAACCCCTCGTGCTGCGTGGAGTTGTCCCCTGAATTCTTCCCGATGGTTCCGGGAGCCCTCCACGCTGCCAGGAAGCTCAGCCTGGAGGTAGCGTCCAGGGAGCGGGTGCCGGCCTGATACGAGCGAACCGGCGTCAGCGCCGGATGCTCGGGCCTATCCGCTTCATGGCGGTGCGGAAGTCGTAGGTGGTGACGGAGAGGGCCGAAAGCTGGTGGGAGGCAATCCGCTTCTCGAAGTCGCGGAGGTTGATCGTGCGGCGCATGCACACGAGGGCGGCCTCGCGGCAGAGGGCTTCGAGGTCTGCGCCGGAGTAGCTTCCGGTGAGTGACGCTATCTGCTCCAGGTTCAGGTAGGGGTCCGTGGGCATCTCGCGGGTGTGGATGCCGAGTATGTGCAGCCTCGCCTCGGCGTCGGGGAGGCCGACCTCGATCTCGTGGTCGAAGCGACCGGGCCGCCTGAGGGCCGGGTCGAGGGCCGAAGGCCGGTTCGTGGTGGCTATAACGCACACCCTTCCCAGGCTGTTCAGCCCGTCCATGAGCGAGAGTAGCTGAGAGACGAGGGTGGCTTCGAAGCTCTCGCTCATCATGTCACGTGAAGAGGCGAAGGAGTCTATCTCATCGAAAAGTATGATCGCGGGCGCTTTAGCACGCGCCTCGTTGAAGATGGAACGCAGCCTGGCCTCGCTCTGGCCCCAGAACTTGTTGAGGATCTCCGGCCCAGAGACGGCTATGAAATGGGCTCCGCTCTCGTTGGCGACCGCCCGCGCGAGCAGCGTCTTGCCCGTCCCCGGCGGCCCGTAGAAGAGGATGCCTTTATGGGGCTTGATGTGAAGCCTGCGGAAGATCTCAGGGTGCGTTATGGGCAGCTCGACCGCCTCGCGGATGAGGTCTATGGTCTCGCGCATCCCGCCGACGTCTTCGTAACGGGTCTGCGGCACGTTGCGGCTGCCCGGCGCCGCGCCGCTCGCCGCAGCGACCCCGGCCCCCCCGCTGCGCACGCTGCGGGCGAGACGTTCGAAGAGACCCTCCTTATCTTCCTGCGGAGCCGCCTCTTCGCGGCCGTCGCGCGTCTTGAGGACCTTCCAGCTCGAAAGGTCGCCCTCCTCCCTGTAGGCCCAGGTCTCGTCCCTGCCGGGATCTATCCTCTCCGGAAGGCGGGCGACTATCTCGGCCGTAGCGTCGAGGTCGAGGATCGGGCACCTCACGCACGGGCCGAGGTCGGAGAGGACGCGCTGGGTGATGGCATCTTTGTCCACGTCGAACACGGCCGCTTCGTCCATCTCGCCGAACGAGTACCACGAGTTGGCCGTCAGGTGGTCGTTGTCGTAGACCCTGATCTGGCGACACGGAAAGAGCTGCTTGCCCGCCAGAGAACCCGGCGTGCACCACTCCTTCGCCGCCGCTCCCGAGCGCTGTTTGCGCAAAAAACACCTCAGGCCCCCGTAGAGCTCGTCAGCCGAAAGCGGGGTCCCGTCGGTCGCGTACTCGGCGTCGCCCTCGCCGCGAAGGAGCCCCGAGAAATCGTCAAGAAGCCGCCAGTCGGAGGGGAGATCTAGGTCCACCGAGACCCGCGCCGTGCCGTTCACGCCCTCGACGTGGTATGAAGGATGCCCCGAGGCGAGGGCCGCGGCCCGGCCGAGGTGGCCTTCGTATCCGAGCGGAAAATCGACTCTAAGATGCATGGCCCGCAGATTCTAACCCACGCCACCCGGAACCGTCGGTAACGGATGAAGGGAACCGAACCTAGGCACTCCAGCGCCGTCCGATCTCTTCCCAGTTTGGTGGAGGTCCCGGCAGTCGGGAACCCGAGCGATCGTGCACGGCGTCAAGCAACAGCGCCAGGTACCGTCGGCGAAGTTGCCGAGTACGCTCCTCGTCTCCCACCCGGACGGCCGCCAGCTGCTCTAGTAGCAGGGCGATGTCGTCGACTTCGATGTCCGGCCTGATGGCGCCCGCGGCCCTGATGCGCTCGAAGAGCCGCATGTTTAGCTCTTGCGCCCTTGCACTATCGCGATACAACTCCTTCGTGGGGGCGAAGGTACCGGCCAGACGCAGCGTCAGAGAGTGGGTGTCGGCGTCCACGATGCGACGCATGAAATTCGTGAAGGCCTCCCAGGGATCACCCTCGTCCGCCAGAGCATCCTCTACGGCAGCGATGTATACCCGTAGGCCGTCGGCGGAGAGCCTCCGCAGAAGATCCTCTTTGCTCCCGTAACGGCGATACAGAGCCCCAATGCCCACCCCGGCTCGTTCGGCCACCGCGGAAATCGGGGCTCTCGGATCAGCGATGAACACCTCGCGCGCAGCGTCCAGGATCACCCCGTCGTTGCGCGCCGCCTCAGCCCGCCGACCACTCATGGGCCTGTCCATATTTTCTCTTCTCATACCTTGATTATATGTGGAACAGATCGCTCCGTTCAAGTATAATGGAACGGAGCGATTTGTTCCGCGAATCTGAGCGGCGGAACGTACCGAAGGAGGTAGAAGCACCATGGATTGGAAGCTCGAGTTGGTGGCGATACCCGTCTCCGACGTGGACGAGGCGAAGGCCTTCTACACGGTAAAAGTTGGCTTCAATGCGGACCACGACCACACTGTGAGCGACGAGCTCCGCTTCGTTCAGTTGACGCCACCTGGATCTGCCTGCTCCATCGCGATAGGAAAGGGTATCGTCGAGGGTGAGCCTGGCTCGGTAAAGGGAGTACAACTGGTCGTCTCGGACATAGACGCCGCGCGCCGCGAGCTTGTCGAGCGTGGAGTCGAGGTCAGCGAGGTCTGGGAGGGTCCAGGGGGCCAGTTCGTCTTCTTCAGCGACCCGGACGGCAACGGCTGGGCCGTGCAGCAGTCCGGCTGAAGTATCCATTTGATTGCTGGCAACGACCACACCGAGAGGAGACCGTGACCATGACCGACGCCACCCACCCCGACGCCGAGATCCGGCCTTTCCGGATCGACGTCCCGCAAGCGGACCTGGATGACCTCCACGACCGGCTGGACCGGACTAGGTGGCCAGGCGAGGTCTCCGGAGCGAATTGGGACCGCGGTGTCCCGCCAGGCTACCTGAAGGAGCTGGCCGGGTACTGGCGTACGGCCTACGATTGGAGAGCGCATGAGAAGGAGCTCAACGGCTATCCGCAGTTCATCACCACAATCGACGGGCAGAACGTCCACTTCCTGCACGTGCGCTCCCCCGAACTGGATGCTTTTCCGCTCATCCTCAGCCACGGCTGGCCCGGCTCGGTAGTCGAGTTCCTCGACGTGATCGGGCCGCTCACCGACCCTCGTTCGCACGGCGGCGATCCGGCAGACTCCTTCCACCTCGTGATCCCCTCCTTGCCAGGCTTCGGGTTCTCAGGGCCTACCCGTGAACCTGATTGGGACAGCTTCCGGATCGCCGGGGCATTCGCCGAGCTGATGGGTCGGCTGGGGTACGAGCGATACGGTGCGCAGGGCGGCGACTTCGGGGCATTCATCTCGCCCGACCTGGGCAGGGTCGACGAGGATCATGTGGTGGGCGTCCACGTGAACGCGGCCACCGTGGGTTTCATCCCGTTCGGGGATGTGGAAGAGGCTACGCTCTCAGAGTTCACCGATGCCGAGAAGGTCCGTTTCGACCGGATGAACAGGTTCCTCTCCGAGGGCAACGGGTACTTCCAGATCCAGGGCACCAGACCGCAGACTATTGCCTATGGCTTGACCGACTCTCCGGTCGGACAACTGGCCTGGATCGTGGAGAAGTTCAAGGAGTGGACCCACCCGTCGGTCGGGCTGCCGGAGGAGGCGGTGGACCGGGACAGGATGCTAACCAACGTGATGCTCTACTGGCTGACAGCAACGGGGGCTTCGTCGGCCCACCTCTACTACGAGAGCACGCACTCGGGCAACTGGCCGACGCCTTCGGCAGTGCCTACCGGGGTGGCGGTCTTCGCAGAGGACATCCCGATCCAGCGCTTCGCAGACCAGGTCAACAACATCGTGCACTGGTCGGAGTTCGAGCGCGGCGGTCACTTTGCCGCCATGGAGGCGCCTGACCTGCTCGTAGACGACGTACGCACGTTCTTCCACAGGGTCCGATGACAGACGTCCTCGGGCCTCGCGCACTCAACCGCGCCTTGCTGGAGCGTCAGATGTTGCTGGGCCGCCAGGAACTGTCGGCATTCGACGCCATCGAGCGTCTGGCCGGCATGCAAGCTCAAGAGCCAGACGCACCGTACGTTGGCCTGTGGGCGCGGCTTGAGGACTTCGATCCCGGTGAGCTAGCGCGTTTGATCTCCGACCGGCTTGCCGTACGCGCCCCGCTGATGCGCGCGACCATCCACCTGTTCAGTGCCCGCGACTACCTGGGGTTTCGCCCCGTGATACAGTCGGTCCTCGCCTCCGCCTTCTCCGGCAGCCCCTTCCGCCGCGAGTTGGAAGGCATTGACTTCGATGCACTCCTGGCGGCCGGACGGGCCCCGCTGGGAGAGTTGCCGCGTACCCGTGCCAAACTCAGCGCGTTGCTGGGCGAGAGGTGGCCGGATCGCGACCCTCTCTCCCTCGCCTACGCCATCAGCTTCCTGCTGCCGCTGGTTCAGGTGCCGCCGCGCGGGATCTGGGGCGAGAGCGGGCAGGCGACCTGGACCACTGCCGAGTCCTGGCTCGGCCGTCCCCTCGATCCTGACGCCTCGCCTGACGAGATGGTCGTGCGCTACCTCGCGGCCTTCGGCCCGGCCACCGTCGCCGACGCGCGAGCTTGGTCGGGCCTTGGCGGGCTTCAGGAGGTATTCGAGCGTCTAAGGCCGCGCCTTGTCACCTTCCACGATGAGCGCGGTCGCGAACTCTTCGACGTGCCCGGGGCGCCGCTTCCGGCCCCTGACTCCCCAGCCCCGCCGCGCTTCCTGCCGGCTTTCGACAACGCGCTGCTCTCCCACGTCGATCGGAGCCGCATCATCACCGAAGAACATCGCAAGCTGCTATTCAAGGACCGCTTGATGCGCAGCGTGCTGCTCGACGGCTTCGCGTGCGGGACCTGGAAGACGGGGCGGGGTCAGGGGAAGGCGACGCTCGAGATCCAGCCGTTTCGACCGCTGTCGAGGGACGATCGCGACGCTTTGGCCGAAGAGGGGGAGCGATTGTTGCGCTTCTTGATGGCACCACGGGGCACCGGCGAGCTCGAGATCCAGTTCGGAGGAGAAGGGAAGTAAGTTTATGGGTGCCTTGACTCGTCGGCTTGCGCTGCCGGGTCCCGCGGGCTACCTTGCCCGTGCACCCCGGAGAGAACAGGAGACCTTTTGAGCGAGAACAACCCGCCGGTTTCGACCGGCCGCGGCGACGACGGTACCACGACCCTGCTCGGGTCGGGTAGGATGGGCAAGGACGACCTGAGGATCGCCGCTTTGGGCGACGTGGACGAGGCTAGCTCGTTTCTCGGCCTGGCCCGCGCCGAGGCCGAGGAGGAGGTCGGGGAACTCCTGATCTCGCTGCAACGCCTCCTCTACCGCGTCATGGGCGACGTGGCGATGCCCAAGGAGGACGACGTGGTCAATGCGGGGGACCTGAAGTTTCTGGACGAGGCCCTGGAAAAGTGGCGTGGGCGGACGGAGATCCCCAAGGAGTTCGTAATCCCGGGGGAGAGTAGACCAGGCGCGCTCCTGGACGTCGCCCGCAGCGTGACGCGGCGTGCGGAGCGCAGCCTCGTCGCCGCGGGGTACGCCGCCGAGCATACCTACGCAGTGCGCGTCGTCAACCGACTCTCCGACCTCCTCTTCGTCCTCGCCCGCAACGCCGACGGCGAGCACGTCCTCTCGAGAGGATAGGACGCCTCGCGAAGCGCCCCCACACGTCCGTTGCGCGGAGAGACGCCCGGGAATATGCTAGACGCTTGTTGCCAGGAGAAACCTCAGGGGGAGTTAACCTATGGCAGTTGATTTTGGCGTCTTCGTCCCGCAGGGCTGGCGGATGGATCTGGTCGGCATAGAGGACCCATTCGAGCAGTACGAGGCCATGACGCGGGTGGCCAGGGTGGCCGACGAGACGGGCGCCTACGACTCCGTCTGGGTCTACGACCACTTCCACACGGTTCCCGAACCGACCATGAACACCGTCTTCGAGGCCTGGACCTCGTGCGCCGGGCTCGCCCGCGACACCAGGAACGTCAAGATCGGGCAGATGGTCACCTGCAACGGCTACCGCAATCCCGCCCACCTCGCCAAGATCGCCTCGACGGTCGACGTGATGTCGGGCGGCAGGCTGCTGTGCGGTCTGGGGGCCGGCTGGTACGAGCACGAGTGGCGCGCCTACGGCTACGGCTTTCCCGAGGTTCCCGTTAGGATGAGGATGTTCAAGGAGGCGTGCGAGATCATCCACCGCATGTTCACCGAGGACGGCCCGACGTTCGATGGCGAGTTCTACCATATAGACAGGCCCATCAACGAGCCCAAGGGCGTGAGCAAGCCGCACCCGCCGATCTGGATCGGGGGCGGCGGCGAGAAGGTAACCCTGAAGCTCGTCGCAAGGTGGGGCGACGCCTGCAACGTCGGCGGCGACATCGAGACCATCAAGCACAAGTTCGACGTGCTAAAGGGCCACTGCGAGAACGAGGGCAGGGATTACGAGGAGATCACACGCTCCACCTCCATCAACGTCTACCTTCTGGAAGAGGGCGAAGACCCCGAGGAAGCCACCAAAGAACACCGCGGTTCCAAAAGCTACGAGGAGTACTCCCAGGAGTTCATGGTAGGCACGCCCGGGGAGATCGGCGAGCGCCTCAACCCGATGGTCGAAGCCGGCGTCGAGTATTTCATAACCTACCTGCCGCGCGTAGCCTACGATCCCACGCCGGTAGAGAGGTTCGCCAAAGAGGTCATCCCCAACTTAGGGTGAGATAGACCAGGTGAAGGGGCAGTACGTAGCAGGCCGGTTCGCGAATCGCCCCTACATAGGTTGTTCGTTTGTCAGGCAGGTTTGTCGACCCATTCGGGGTCTGGGGTGATGTTGGGTTCTGGGTGTGGGCCCGGGCCGTCGAGGCCGGTGGACTCCACGGTCATCAGGACGCGGACCTTCATGTCGTGGTCGCAGAGGGCCTGGCACGAGAGGCGCACCTGGCCGAGGAGATCCCGGCTTTCGAGTACCTCGAGCTCGGCCTTCGTCATCTTCTCGGGCTCGCCCTCTAGGAACTCTATCCTGCAGGTCGTACACTTGGCGTAGGATCCGCAACGGTGCAGGATGTCCACCCCGGCGTCCTCCTCGATGGCGAGGACCAGCCGCTTGCCTTCCTCCACGTCGAACGTACCCCTGTCTTCGACCTCGACTTTAGGCACTTGCCTTCCCTCCTGTAGCCACCAACATCCAACTATGCTGCCGGACCAGGCGCGAACGCCCGGGTCAAGACTCCTGGGATTATACGTCTCCACAAGCGCTGGTGGATCGGCTAAACTGGCCGTTTACGAAAGGGGGTCGTCTTGGAGCACCGTCCGCCTTCTATAAAGGTAGATAAGCCCTGGGGCAGGTTCGAGCAGTACACGCACAACCTGCCCTGTACGGTCAAGATCATCACCGTCGCCCCGGGCGGCAAGCTGTCGAGCCAGTACCATCACCACCGCGACGAGCTCTGGGTCGTTCTGGACGAGGGAGTCCTGGTCCAACTTGGCGAGGATGTTCTGAAACCCGAGGTCGGGGAGAAGGTCTTTATCCCCCGGGGAACGGTGCACAGGCTCGCCGGGCCCGGCGATAGGGAGGTCAGGATACTGGAGATCTCCTTCGGGGAGTTCGACGAGGAGGACATCGTCAGGCTCGACGACGTCTACGGCCGCGTCGCCCAATGACGGTTCCGGCGTAGCTTTCCGGTGGACTACAGGGACGAAGAGGACCCCGGGCACGACGAGGCCGCACAGGCGACCCCGCGGGAACGCGGGCGACCTTCCCGAACATCACCGCTGCTCGTGTTGCTCGCCGCCCTGATCCTGGCGCTGCTCGCGGTGGCCGCAGTCCTCCTGTGGAGATCCCTCGGCGACAGCATCTCGGGCACGAGCGTCGCGAAGGACTCGATAGACTCAGCCGGCCAGGAACCACACGTACGGCTCACCAACGCCGCCGGCCAGGTACGCGTCGAGGGGGTCGAGGGTTCCAATACCGTCGAGTACGAGGCCACGCGGTACGCAGCGGGCTCGGACCCCGCGGCCGCCAAACAACAGGCCTCCGAGGTGCACGTGGACATCACACGCGAGGACTCCAGGATCACCATAAAGACCGAAGGGGGCGGGGATACAGGGGCAGACTACGCGCTCCGTATACCGGCCGGCGCCTCGGTCGAGGTCGAGTCCGAGGCCGGTGACGTCGAGATCTCCGGCCTCACGGGCAACGTGAAGGCCGGCGCCGAGGCCGGCGACGTGACGGTCAACGACGTTGGCGGTGGCGTGAAGGTCGAGGCCCCAAAAGGGGATGTCACGGTCGCCAACGTCAACACCGACACGGGAGGGGCCGAACTCGAGGTGGGCGCTGGGGACGTAGCTCTGGAAGGCCTGATCCTGGGCACCCTGGAGGCCAACGTCGAGGCGGGAAGCGTCACCCTCTCGGGGCGCTTCTCAGGCGACGGCCGGGTTTCCGTCGAGACTGGCGACATCATCGCCAGGCTCCCCGCCGAAGACACGAGGGACCTCACCCTCCAGACGCGCGTTGGCAGCGTCCTGCGCGAGCCCCCGGACGGAGACTCGAACGGTGAGGGTTCCGAAAAACAGAAGCAAGGGCAGTAGTGGCCCGCAGGGATCTAGGATACATCGCCTCCCCGGAAAGCTTCTGGAGTGCCTTGCGGGGGGTCTGGTTCTACCCGGTCCACTTTTTCAGGGGGCTCGACCCGGACGGGGGGGTCATCAGGCCCGCCATCTTCGCCTCCTTGATCCTCTACCTCGACCTGATCCTCGAGACGGTACTCCAGCAGATCTGGCTTCTCGAGTTCAACTACGGTTCGATCTACGCTCCCTTCTTCGGGCTCGTGGTCGCCATCGTGCTCGCCCCGCTGCTTGTGGCTGGCCTGGCCCTACTAGTCATGGTCATTCTCGGAGGGGGCACACCGTCGCGGGGCGACTTCGTCCCCCTCTTTCGCTCGCTAAGCTACTCGACCGGGATAGGGATCGCGCTCTGGGTCCCCTTCGTACCCCTCGTAGCCGTACCGTACGGCGCCTACGTCGCCACCGTGGCCGTGAAGGAGACAATGAACCTCACCTGGAACCGCGCCGCGGCCGCGACCCTCATCCCCTTGGGAGCCGTAATCTTGACCGTTCTAATCCTGCTAGGCCCCGGCGAAGCCATAGGTTTCCTCACAAACCCCCCGGGGGGTTAGCACGTCAGCATTCCAGGAAGTCACCCTGATGCGACCCCGCAAGCGTCTAACCCGAGTGCTGCAGGCAGCGGTCCCTCGTGCGCTGCCGGGTGAGGACGGCACGGCAATAAGCTGACTAGCTGACCTGCTGAAGTGCTTGTATCGCGAGCGCGGCGAGCAGGGCGGAGCCCCGTGGCAGGATCTCTTCGTCGAAGGCGAACTTCGGCGTGTGAAGTCCCGAGGCTTCCTCTCCGATGCCGAGCCAGATGAAGGCTCCCGGCACTTTTTCGAGGAAGTAGGCGAAGTCTTCGGCGCCCATCGAGGGATTGGGTAGCTTGAGGACGGACTCGCCGCCGAAGAGGTCTTCGGCCACATCGAGGGCCAGGCCGGCCGCCCGTTCGTCGTTGATGGTGACGGGGTAGGAGAAGGTGTAGTCGAGGTCCACGTCCCCCCGCATGCCTTTCGCGACGCCCCGGGCAAGTTCTTCAATGCGGGTCGGTATCTTCTTGCGGAGGTCGGTGTTCAAGGTGCGGACCGTTCCGCCGATGCGGGCTTTATCGGGGATGATGTTGAAGGCGGTTCCGGCCCCGATCTCCCCCACCGTCAACACCGCGGGCTCGACTGGATCCACCTCCCTGGAGACGATGGTCTGCAACGCGGTCACGACCTGCGCCGCGATGGCTATGGCGTCGGACCCGAGGTGGGGCATCGCGCCGTGTCCCCCTGTTGCCTTTATCTCCATCTCGAAGGCGTCGGCGGCAGCCATGATCGGACCAGCCTTCGTCGCCACCTTCCCGAAGGGCAGCCCAGGCCAAAGATGCAGCGCGAAGATGGAGGAGACATCGTCGGCGACGCCCTCGTCTACCATGACCTTTCCCCCGCCCCCGCCCTCCTCAGCGGGCTGCAAGACGAACTTTGCGGTGCCGTCGAGCCGGTCACTCATCCCAGACAGGGCGTGGGCCGCCCCGACGAGCATGCTGGTGTGCCCGTCGTGGCCGCAGGCGTGCATCTTGCCTTCCGTCTCGGAAGCGAAGGGCAGGTCCGTGTCCTCGAGGATCGGGAGGGCGTCCATGTCCGCCCGGAGCGCCACAGTCGGCCCGTCGCCTTCGCCCTTCAGCGTGGCGACGATGCCGTTGTTCGCAACCCCGGTCTCTATGTCCAGGGGCAGGCCATCGAGGGCCGCGAGGACCTTCTCGGCGGTCTTCTTGGTATCGAAACCAAGCTCGGGCTCGCGGTGGATGTCGCGCCTGAGCGCGACGATCTTCTCTCCAAAATTCTCCTCGACCTCTTGCTGCAACCCGTCGAACCTTTGGGACACGTCCACAAAGTCTCCTCTCAACAAAACCTTCCCGGCGCCGCGGCGCACAGGAAAGTTACCATAGAGTGGGCCTCAGACCGCGGTACCTGGCGACCAGACGGTCGGCCCGTGCGGCAAACGTTTGGGGTCGAAGCGGTCGATGAGACCGCCAGGCGACGGCGTCTCTCCTGCCTCGGCGAGGCCAAGCGTGCGTGCCATCCAGGCGCGTACTTCGTCGGGACCTTCGCCGCGGTCCGAGAGGGCGACGGCACCGTGGCGCTTGGCAAGGCGTCTTCCGTCGGGGCCGAGCACGAGCGGGACGTGGGCGTAGGCGGGCTCCGGCAGGCTGAGGAGCCGCGCGAGCAGGATCTGGCGCGGCGTCGAGTCCGCAAGATCTGCGCCCCTCACGACCTCGCCTGTGCCTTGCGCGGCATCGTCGACCACGACGGCGAGCTGGTACGCAGGTGTACCGTCGTTGCGGCGCACGACGAAGTTATCCACCGCCTCTTCGAAGCTCCCGAGCAGGCGATCCTCGAAGGCTATCCGAGCATCCTCCGAACGAACTCGAAGTGCCGGCGGCCGTCCTGCTGCCTCGCGTTCCGCGCGCTGGGCCGCCGTCAGTTCGCGGCAGGTGCCGGGGTATCGATCGGCGGTCGAGATGCCGTGCGGCGCTGAGACGGCGGCCCGGATCTCCGCCCGCGTACAATAGCAGGGGTAGAGTAGCCCGTCGGCATCGAGCCGGTCTGTAGCATCCTCGTACAATTCCATCCGCTCCGACTGGCGCACCACGGGACCGTCCCAGTCAAGCCCGAGAGCTCGGAGGTCTGAGAGCTGTGCCTCTTCCATCCCGGGACGCACCCGCGATCGGTCGAGGTCCTCCACCCGCACCAGAAACCGCGCCCCAGCGGAGCGCGCAAACAGCCACGCCAGAAGCGCCGTTCGCAGGTTACCGAGGTGGAGCGGACCCGTTGGGCTGGGCGCGAAGCGCCCATCGAAGTTGGTCATGCTCGTCTCGCTGTGCCTATCCTGTGGCGCTGTGTCTCGCAAAGCGAGCCAGAGTCTACATGGCCTTGTGATCCAAGGTCACAGCGCGTGCTCAGCGATTCGCGAGGGTAGTGACCGAGCACGTACACGCTGGGCCGCGGGCGATCCGGCCTCGGCGAAACCAAGACGAGTAGCTGACAAGCCTGCGAAGCAAGCGTGCTGACATTCTGTCCTACGGGACCCAGACGCGGGGTGGCGCGAAAGAGACGAGGACGACTTTCTTGACGCCGAGGCGCCAGAGTTCGCGGGTTATGACGGAGGCGTTGGACATGCTGAGGCCCGGCTCGACGCCGGTTATGAGGGCCGCGATCCTGGCATTTCGTGGAACTCGGGAGAGCGAGCCGCGTGCGAGGGCCGTGGCGAAGGCTCCCGAGGTTATGCTCTGTCCCGGACCGACGCCGGTAAGGTTAGAAAAGACTTCGGGGCGGTGGACGTGCTCCTCGTCCACGGGCGTGCCGAGGGCGTGGACGTTGGCTACGGCGACGACCAGGGTGGTTGCTGCGGGGAGCGCCGGTTCGTGGTCTGCTGTGCCTTTGATCGGACGTCGCCGCGACCCGTCGGACTCGACGAGGACTACGTCGGCGAGCGGCGCGAGATCGCCGATCCATGCCGGGTCTACGCCGCCGACCCTGTTCTTGGAGAGCATCCCTGAACCGGCCGCGACCATGGGAGACTCGGAGAGGGCTGCCCTGGCCTTCTCGCGCAACTCGTCTGCGTCTCCGGAGGTGATGAGCGGTCCTACCTTCTCGGCCTCGCCCAGCAACATCTTCGTCGTCGGGGCTACGAGTACCTTCATTCCGGCCTGGCGCAGACCGTTCGAGACGGCGAGGATCGCGCCGGACTTGCCGCCCGCCCCCACGAAGGCGACCACGTCCCCCGATGTGATGCCTAGCGCCTCATGCAGTTCCAAAACGACTCCTATCCGCGCCGGAAAATGCTCGTTCTTGTACAACTGAATTCATGTTACATCATCGATACACTTCGCGTGCTTTATGGCATGTTGGATACTAGGATCTGGTGTAGGATAGGTAAGGTCGCCTCTGCGAAGCCAACCGGATTACGCAGGGTGCTGTGGGGGTAACTAGGAGCAAGAGAATCTGTGGTCCTGGGATCAGAGCAAAGGAGCGTGGGGATGGATGGGCGAGAACGGGTAGCGGAGTTTGGCAGGGAGCTAAGAGAAGGTCCCGAGCCTTCCGACCGGAGCATCAAAGAGATCATCGACGCCATCAGGCCGCAGGTCCAGGAGCTTGTCAACAAGCAGGTCGAGCTGGCGCAGACGGAGCTGACCCCCGTGGCCAAGAGGGGTGGGCTGGCCGCAGGCCTTCTGGCCGCCGCGGGCGTCTTTCTGCTCGTCTTCCTCATAATTTTCTCTCTCGCAGGGGTTTACATGCTTAGCGTCTTCCTATCCCCGTGGGTTTCGGCCCTCATCGTGAGCGGCATATTGCTGCTAGTCGGGGGAATACTCGGTGGGATCGGCGCCAGCATCTTGAGGGGTCTTGATCCCAAGCCCCACCGTACGATCGCTACCCTTCAGCAGAACGTCAACTGGATAAAGGGGCAGTTCAGGTAATGAACGAGATACCGGAGCGCATAGAGAGGGAGATGTTCGAGATCCGGAGCCGCATGGGTCCGGACGTAAGGGACCTCAAAAAGCACGTAGAGCCCCAGGTGATAGCGAAGCGTACCTCCACCAAGGTCAGAGACCGCGTCAGGGGCGCCCTGACGCGCTTCGGCAAGAGCCTCAGGGAATCGGCGAGCCGCCAGGCCAAAATGATCGGCGAAGCGGGAAGAAAAAGGAACCCGGCGCCCTTGACCGACGCCGTAAAGAGCGACCCAAGGCCCCTGATCCTGCTTGCCATTAGCCTGGCCGTCACCCTGATGGCCGTGCGCAGGATCTCCAACGGAGGAGGGGAAGAATAGAGGCACCGTCCTACGAGTCCCTGATACCTCCTACCATTTCAGACCGGTAGCCGGGGACAGGCTTTGACCCACGTCCACTTCCAGCCCATTGGCGGCGCGGCGGGAGATATGACCCTGGCCGCCCTCATCGCCGCGGGAGCGCCGCTACCCGAGATCACGAACTCTCTGCGTAGCCTGGGCGTACCTTTCGACCTCTCCACCGAGCAGGCCAGGGTGAACGGCGTCGCCGCGCTTCGGGCAGACGTAAGACACCCCGAAGAGCATGGTCACAGAACTTTCGGAGACATCCGCGCCCTGATAGAAGATGCGGACCTCCCGGAGCGGGCCCCTTTGCGCGCGCTTGATGCCTTCCGCCGTCTGGCCGTCGCGGAGGGCGCGGTACACGACGAGGACCCGGAAGAGGTTACGTTCCACGAGGTCGGGGCCGTGGACTCGATAGTCGACGTGATCGGGAGTTGCGTGGCACTGGAGCTACTCGACGCGGACTTCGTGAGCTGCGAGCCCCTCCCCATGGGCAACGGAGTCGCCGACACCGCGCACGGGCTCATCCCCCTACCTGGACCTGCCACGCTGGAGGTCCTGAAGGGCTCGCGCGTCCGCTGGACCGACGAACCCCGCGAGACGACCACCCCGACGGGGGCCGCGCTCATGGCATCCTTCACCGGCGGCGAGTTCACAGACACCGCTCCTCCCATGACCCTGCAAAGCGTGGGTTACGGAGCGGGAAACGCGAGGTTGAGGAGCGCGCCGAACCTGTTGCGCGCCGTCGTCGGAGAGCTTGAAGGCCCCGCAGGAGATGTGACGCTACTCGAAGCGAACGTCGACGATGCCTCGGGCGAGCTTCTCGGGGCCGCCGTGGAGCGGCTCCTCGCGGCGGGCGCCCTCGACGCCTGGCTGGAGCCGATAATGATGAAGCGCGGACGGGGCGCATACAAAGCGTGTGCCCTGGTCGTCTCCAGAGATCGCGAGCGCTTCGTCGGGCTCCTCATGCGGGAGACGGGTACCCTGGGGGTCCGCCATCATCCGGTGGGACGTACCGTCGCCGAGCGGCGTGTCGTGGAAGTCGCGCTACCCTACGGGAAGTGCCGGATCAAGATCGGAAGCCTCGACGGGGAAGATTTCATCATCTCCCCCGAGTACGCCGACGCCGCGAGGCTCGCAAGGGAGGCTGGACTTCCCCTACCGAGGGTGTACGGGGATGCGAGGGCGGCCTACGGCAGCCTTCAGCGGACAGCTATTGGCGGGAAGCAAGAGCGAATCTAGCTGACGGCGCGAACCAGACTCGCAAACGAGCGTAAACCCCGCGGCCCCTGGAGGTCCTGAAGCCGGAAGGCAAAATCGGTTTCTTATGTATTCAAGGCTGAGGATTAGGCCCGTCTTGTTCATACATAAGAAATGTACCTGACGTGAGGTCCGGGCTTGCCGCATCGGAATTATGTGTCGATAAGCTTCGGACTACTCCGGGAAATCGGTTTCTAGCAGTGCGGCGCAGTCTTCGTAGACGGCCACTGCTCCTGCCTCTTCGAGATCCTGTTTGTGGAAAGCACCGCCGGAGAGAACGGCGACGGTGCGAATTCCGGCTTCCCTGGCGGCTTCGACGTCCCAGAGGGCATCCCCGACCGCGACGGTCTCGTCAGCCGTGGCCCCGGCCCTCCGCAGGGTTTCTTCGAAGATGTCGGGTGCCGGCTTCGGGTTGTCGACGGCGCTGGAGTTGACGACGCCGTCGATGTTGCCTTCGGCTTCCAGTTCTTGCATGTGGTGTTCCAGCTCTTCGTCTTTCGCGCTGGTCACGAACCAGACCTCGTAGCCGCGTTCTTTAAGGGAGGAGATCAACTCCTTCGCTCCCGGGAGCGGGTGGCCGTACTCCTGTAGCTCCTCGTAGGCCTCGGAGTGATAATCCTGGATCTTCTGCTCCGTCTCCCCGTCGTCGACGAACTCCTGGATCAAGAGCCCCGCGCCTTTGCCTACCTGCTTGTGCAGCTTGACCCTCGACACCCGATGGCCCACCTTCTCGAACGCCCGCGCCCAGGCCTCGGTGTGCAGGTAATTGGTGTCCATCAGCGTCCCGTCAACGTCCAGAACGACTACTTTCGCCATCAAGACTCCTCTCGTGCTTTAGAATCGAACCTATGAAGTACTTGAGAGTTCCCCAGAACGACACAAGTCCAAACGAGCTCGCAGGCTACACCACGCTGCGGGAAGGTGCCGCCATCGTAGACCGCCAGGAAAGGAGCCTCCTCCGTCTCGCGGGCAAGGACCCGGTAGGAATGCTGAACGCCGTCCTGACCAACGACGTGCCGGCACAAGACAACCGTGGCGCCTACGCCTTGCTCCTCAACCAGAAGGCTCGCGTCCAGACCGACCTTCGCGTCGTGAAAACCGTAAACGGGGTACTCGTCGACACGGAACCGGAAGGCGCCGAGGCGGCAAAGGAGATACTGGGCCGCTACGCTCCCTTCTCCCGCGTAAAGCTTGAAGAGCTCCCTGACTGGAACGTTCTCGGCCTCTACGGACCTCGGGCCGCAGGGCTAGTTAAGAACCTTGGTCTCGCCGAACACGAGACAGAACAGGCGGAGATCGGCGGCGTTCCGGTCCTCGTCGTGGGCGTCGCAGTGCCCGTTGGCGGTTACGACCTCATCGGACCGTCGGACGCTTTGGGTAAGATCCGCGAGCATCTGGTCGAACGCGGCGCGGTTGCTGCCGACCGAGACATTTACGAGACGGCCAGGATAACGGCAGGCGTCCCCCGCTTCGGCGCGGACATCACGCCCGAGAACTTCCCGGGAGAATCAGAGAACGTGCTGGAGCGGGCCGTCAGCTTCGGGAAGGGCTGCTACCCCGGACAGGAGACCGTGGCGAGGATGCACTACCGTGGAAGCCCCAACAAGAAGCTGTACCGTTTCGAACTGGAGGCCGGCCTGATGTACACGCCCAGGACAGGCGACGAGGTCATGCAATCCGAGAAAGAGCTCGTCGGCTCGATCTCCCCGGTCGGTGTCGTCGGCCGGCTCACCTCGGTGACCCCGTTCCCGGTGGACAGCAGGATCTACGCCCTAGGCTACCTGGCCCGCAAGGCCAACCTGGAAGCCCCAATGAGGGCGGAAAACGCGAAGGTTCTCTCGGTGACGCAGGCGTGACGCGTCCCGAAGATTGCGAGGGCATAGAGGACGTTTGCCGGGCCATAGACGAGCTGGACCGCGAGACCATCCAGCTGATCGGCCGCCGCGCGGGCTACGGCGAGCAGGGCGTCCGTGCCCCAGAACCCCAGCGAACAATGCTCGAAGCGCGCCGGCTCTGGGCCGAGGAGAACGGGCTCGACCCCGACGTGATCGAAGACCTCTACCGCAACCTCGTCTCCTACTTCATAAACCGCGAGATGAACGAGTGGCGAAAGTCCTGACAACCGAGCCGTTCTTTTCCGACACCTTATCGGGAAACGTTCGCAATAACCGTCGGTCGAGGGGCCTCTGCGATGTTACAAGCCCTCTCTAGCGAGGTGTTCTGACATTAGTTCCCGGGAAGCGTTCGCGGGCGTGACCTGGATCACAAAAACCCGTATAAAAAGCTGGATTTCGCGGATTTCGAAAATCGTTCTTGCTCGTGATCTCTTTACGTTGTTAGGGGTATGTTGCTGTGATTTAATAGCCTTACTGTAGCAAAGTTCTAGGATAGGCAAACGGCAGGGGTTCGATGCTCAAGATAGAAAATCTTCAAGTAGAGATCGACGGCCAGGAGATAGTGAAGGGCCTGAATCTCGAGATCGGCGAAGGCGAGATCCACGCGATCATGGGCCCGAATGGGTCGGGCAAGAGCACGCTGGCCAACGTGCTCATGGGCCACCCGCGCTACGAGGTGACCGACGGCGCCATAACCTTCAGGGGCGAGGACGTCTTCGAGCTCGAGCCCGACCAGCGCGCCAAGCTCGGCATGTTTTTGGCTTTCCAGTATCCCAGTGAAGTTCCTGGTGTCTCCGTCGCCAACTTCCTCAGGACCGCGGTCAACTCGGTGCGCGAGGAAGAGTTGAGCCCGATGGACATGTACCGGCTCATCCAGGAAAAAATGAAGATCATGCAGATGGACCCCAAGTTCGCCGAGAGGTACCTCAACGAGGGCTTCTCCGGTGGTGAGAAGAAGCGGAACGAGATCCTGCAGATGCTCATGCTGGAGCCCAAGCTCGCCATCATGGACGAGACAGACTCAGGGCTCGACATCGACGCGTTGCAGGTCGTGTCCAAGGGCGTCAACGAGTTGCGTGGTCCCGAGTTCTCAGCTGTGATCATCACGCATTATCAGAGGATTTTGAGGTACATCGAGCCGGACCACGTCCACGTCATGCTCGATGGGAGGCTCGTGACCAGCGGCGGTAAGGACCTGGCGCTGGAGCTTGAGGACAAGGGATACGAGTGGGTGCGCCAGGAGTTCGGCGCGAGCGCGCAGAGCTAAGGGAAGGGACAGAAGATATGCCAGAAGACAGGACAATCCAGGAGCTCGGGCTAGACGAGTACAAATTCGGATTCCACGATCCGGAGGAGTACTTCTTCAAGACCCCGAGGAAGGGTATAGACCCCGAGATCGTCGCCATGATCTCCAAGCACAAAAACGAGCCGGAGTGGATGCTCGAGTTCCGCTTAAAGGCTCTGGAGTCGTTCTTCGAGAAGCCGACCCCACAGTGGGGCGGCGACCTCTCGGAGATGAATTTCGATGAGATCTACTACTACATCAGGCCGATGGAGAACCAGGGCCGCACCTGGAACGACGTGCCTGAAGACATCAAGAACACCTTCGAGAAGCTTGGCATCCCACAGGCCGAGCGAGAGTCGCTCGCCGGCGTCGGCGCCCAGTACGAGTCCGAGGTCGTCTACCACTCGCTCAAGGAGGAGTGGGAGAAGAGCGGCGTCATCTTCATGGACATGGACGGCGGCCTGCGCGAGCACGAGGACATCGTCAAGGAGTACTTCGGGACCATCATCCCGCCCGACGACAACAAGTTCGCCGCGCTCAACTCGGCGGTCTGGTCGGGTGGCTCGTTCGTGTACGTCCCGCCGGGCGTTCACATCGACATCCCGCTTCAGGCGTACTTCCGCATCAACGCGGAGAACATGGGCCAGTTCGAGCGGACGCTCATCATCGCCGACGAGGGCTCTTACGTCCACTACATCGAGGGCTGCACAGCCCCGACCTATACCTCAAACTCGCTCCACTCCGCGGTCGTCGAGCTGATAGCCAAGCCGGGCGCGCGCATCCGGTACTCGACCATTCAGAACTGGTCTCACAACACCTACAACCTCGTCACCAAGCGTGGCGCGGCCTACAAGAATGCGACCATCGAGTGGGTTGACGGCAACCTGGGCTCCAAGCTCACGATGAAGTACCCGGCTGTCTACCTGCTCGGTGAGGGCGCCCGGGGTGAGATCCTCTCCGTGGCCTACGCCGGCGACGGCCAGCACCAGGACGCCGGAGGTAAGGTTGTCCACGCCGCGCCGAACACGTCAAGCCTCATCACCTCTAAGTCCATCTCCAGGGGAACGGGCAGGAGCACGTACCGCGGGCTTCTCAAGGTGCACGAGGGCGCGGTTAACTCCAAGAGCAGGGTCGAGTGCGACGCGCTGCTGCTCGACGAGAACGCCAGGACGGACACCTACCCGTACATCGAGATCGAAGAGAAGAAGGTCAACACCGAGCACGAGGCCACCGTCTCCAAGGTCGGCGAGGACCAGCTCTTCTACCTCATGAGCCGCGGGCTCTCCGAGGAGGAGGCCATGGCCATGGTCGTCAACGGCTTCATCGAGCCCATCGCCAAGGAGCTCCCGCTCGAGTACGCTATCGAGCTGAACCGCCTGATCCAACTGGAGATGGAAGGCTCGGTCGGGTAAGAAAGCTAGTCGGCTAGTCAGCGTTTCAGCTTGCCAGCTTTTTGGGTGCGGGAGTGTTGACCGGGCCACGGCGTAACAGGTAGTCAATGGTTGGGCGGGCCCTCCGGGGACCCGCCCTTTTCTTAGAGAGCAAAGGCAGGTCGTATGCAGCAGAAGGAATCGCCGGAGATTCTAAACAGCAAGGGCATAAGTCGGGAGACGGTCGAGGCCCTTTCCTCGTTCAAAGACGAGCCCGGCTGGCTCACGGAGAAGCGCCTGGGGGCGTGGCGTAGCTTCGAGAGCCTCCCGATGCCTACGCTCCGCGACGAGGCGTGGCGCTACACCGATATCTCTGACGTCACGATCGAGGAATTTCTTCCGTACTCTCCGAGTCCCGATGCAGCCAGCGAAGATGACCTGCCCGACGCCGTGCAGCGGCTCATAGCCGAGGGCGAGGAGAACTCGGCTTTGCTCGTGCAGCACAACTCGGAGACGGCGTACAGCCGGGTCGACGAGGAGCTTGCGAGCAAGGGCGTAGTGTTCACGGACCTGCACACGGCGCTCGCGGAGCACGAGGACCTCGTCAGGGAGAAGCTGTTCGGGCTCGTGCCTGCCGACTACGACAAGTTCGCGGCGCTGAGCGCGGCGCTGTTCGCCGGTGGCTCTTTCCTGTACGTGCCGCGCGGGGTCGATGTGGAGTTGCCGATACAGAGTTATCGTTGGCTCGACGTGGTAGGTTCGATCATGCCGCGCACCCTGGTCGTGGTCGAGGAGGGAGCGAACGTTACCTACATCGACGAGTACGCCAGCGCGGACGGCGAGGACCCTGCTTTCAGCAACGGAGCGGTCGAGCTTTACGTCGGTGAGGGCGCGAATTTGCGCTACGTCTCGCTTCAGAATTGGGAGCGGAACGTCCTTCACTTCAACACCATTCGTTCGAAGACCGAGAAGGACGCGACGATCAACAGCCTCGTCGTCTCCTTCGGATCGCAGCTCTCCCGCACCAACGTCGAGGCTGGCCTGACGGCGGCGGGCAGCGACTCCGAGATGCTAGGCCTCTACTTCGCGGACCAGAACCAGGTCCTCGACCACCACACGCTTCAGGACCACCTCGCGCCCAACGCCCATTCAGACCTGCTTTACAAGGGCGCGCTTCGCGACGAGTCCATCGCCGTTTTCAGCGGGCTCATCAGGGTTGAGCCCGGGGCGCAGAAGACCGACGCTTACCAGACCAACCGGAACCTGATCCTGGGAACCGACGACGCGTTTGCCGTCTCCCTGCCGAACCTGGAGATCATGGCCGATGACGTCAAGTGCTCACACGGTTCGACGACGGGGCAGGTTGATGAGACGGAGCTGTTCTATCTCATGAGCCGGGGCATCCCGCGTCGCGAGGCCGAGAAGCTCGTGGTTTTCGGGTTCTTCGGGGAGATCACAAGTAGGATTCCCTTGAAGGGTTTGAAGGACAAGCTAGACCGGGCTATCGAGGGCAAGATCGGGCTCGGCTTCGAGGAGCGGGCGGCGTAGTGGCCGACTTCCACACGCTGGGCACCGTTGATGAGGTTGGTCCGGGGGAGATCAAACAGTACCTGGTCGAGGACCGCTTCGTCGCCCTGTGCAACGTGGAAGGCGAGTTCCACGCCTTCGAGGACGTCTGCACCCACCAGTTCACCCACCTGAGCGAGGGCGAGTTTGCAGGCTCGGAGGTGAAATGCCCCCTCCACGGCGCGAAGTTCGACGTGAAGACCGGCGCGGCGAAGAGCCTGCCCGCCGTCAAACCCGTCCCGAAGCACGAGGTCAGGGTGGAGAACGGCAGCGTCTACGTCGCGCTCAACCCGAAGCGGGTGAAGGTCGGCGGCAGGAGAGGCCTCAGGAGGTAGCCGGGCGTGCTGCTCCGAGGTTCATGCCATTGCGGCGCTGTCCGGTTCCGGGTCGATTCGGAGACGCCGTACCCGTATCAGGCCTGCTACTGCTCCATCTGCCGCAAGACTGCCGGTGGCGGAGGCTACGCCATCAACCTCGGGGCCGACGCGAACACCCTGGAAGTCGAGGGCGCAGAGAACCTCTCCGTCTACAACGCGAAGCTCTACGACCGTGGCGGTTCTGAGGAGGTACCGGCCAGCGAGGCGGAGCGAAACTTCTGCAGGTTCTGTGGAAGCTTCCTGTGGCTTTACTCCCCGAGCTACCCGGATCTCGTTCACCCCTTCGCCTCTGCTATAGACACGCCGCTTCCCAAGCCCCCGGAGCACATCCGTCTCATGCTCGACTACGCCGCGCCGTGGTGCGAGATCCCTACCGGAGAAGGCGAGAAACACTTCCGCGAGTATCCTGAAGAATCGTTGAAAGGGTGGCACCGCCGCCACGGACTCTGACCTCGTGTCCGTAACACGCCCAGGCGCCGTGCGAGCCAACGTCCCCTGATACAATCCTTGCACGATGATGCGAGGTTTTTACAGGGAGATCGTGCTGGATCACTTCCAGCGTCCGCGCAATCGTTACGAGATCAAAGACGCAACCATCGAGGAACACATAGACAATCCCCTCTGCGGCGACCACGTTACCGTTTACGCGAACTTCCGTGACGGCGTCTTCGAAGAGGTGAGCTTCACCGGCCGCGGATGCTCCATCTCCCAGGCCTCTGCCTCGATGCTCACCGAGCAACTCGCGGGCAGGAGCCGCGAAGAGGTCGAGGAGAAAATTGAAGCCTTCCTCGAGATGATGCGCACCGAGGAAAACGAAGACCTCGGCGAACTCGCCGCCCTCAAGGGCGTAGTCCAGACCCCGAATCGCACCCGCTGCGCCACCGTGGCCTGGGAAGCCATGCGACGCGCCCTCGATTAGAGAGGTATCAGGTGTAAGGACGCTTCGCGAAGCGCCGTTCGCAATCCGCCGCTCGGTTCGCTGACAAGCGACCGTAGGGAGCGTGCTGAGCTAAACTGGCAAGAGCCTGTTCAGCCAGGAGGCTTTGTATGGACCCGAACAGCAGCCGTCTCGACATTGCCAGCGGGGCCGCCGCTCAGCGTGGTCGGCTGGACAATGCGCTCGCCCGCGCCAGCGATGCGCCGCTTCGGGAGAGCAACCGCTTAGAGCTCCTCAGGAACGGCCCCGACACCTACGAGGACTGGCTCGCGGCCATCGCGGGGGCGCGGCGCTGGGTTCACCTGGACAACTACATCTTCCAGGACGACGAGGTCGGGGAGAGGTTCGCGAGTGCCCTCGCCTCGAAGGCCGGGGAAGGCGTCAAGGTTCGTGTGCTCTACGACTGGTTCGGCTGCCTCGACGTGCGGCGCTCTTTCTGGCGGAGGTTGCGCAAGGCCGGCGTGGACGTCAGGGCCGTCAACCCGCCTACGCTCGGTAGCCCATTAGGTGCGATTCGGCGCGACCACCGCAAGCTGCTCGCCGTGGACGGTGAGTACGCCTCGACGGGCGGCGTCTGCATCTCCGAGGGCTGGCTCGTGACCTCTCCCGAGACGGGGCTTCCTTACAGGGACACGGCAGTCGGCATCCGCGGTCCTGCCGTCGCCGAGGCCGAGCGGGCCTTCGCGGGGTTGTGGGGCGTCACGGGCGAAGCCCTCCCGGAAGACGAGTGCCCGGATCCCGACGACATCCCGCGGGCCGGCAGAGAGGCGGCGCGGGTGGTCGTGCAGGAGCCGCGCAGGATGAGGACCCTGCGGATGCTGCAGTTGCTCACGGCGGGCGTGGAGCGACGGCTCTGGATCACCGACGCCTACTTCCTCTCCATGGCGATCCTCTCCCAGTCCTTGATGTCCGTCGCGTGCGACGGGGTGGATGTACGAGTGCTGGTACCCGCCACCAACGATCTGCCCTGGATCGGGGCGCTCTCGCGCACGGGCTACCGACAGTTCTTGGAGTCCGGGGTCCGCATCTTCGAGTACAGCGGACCGATGATCCACGCCAAGACCGTGGTCGCCGACGGCTGGTGGTCGAAGGTCGGCTCGACGAACCTGAACGTCGCCAGCCTCGTCGCCAACTGGGAGATCGACCTGGTGGCAGAGGATTCCGGCTTCGCCGAAAGGATGGAGAAGCTTTTCGAGGAGGACCTCTCGAACGCCCGCGAGGTGCGCCTCGCAGGAACTGCCGGGTACCCGAGGGTGCGGCCGGAGCGCCCGATCCAGACCTCCGACCGCGACGCCCGCAGGGGAGTCGTTGGGAGCGGCTCCGGCGGGGCAGCTACCGTCCTGCGCGTAGGCAGCACTGCCCTCCAGAAGAGCGGCTACCCGCTGGAGACCCGCGAAAAAGCCCTGGCCGCCGCGGCAAGTGGCACCCTGCTGGGGGCCTCCCTTCTAAGCGTCCGCTACCCACGCCTCCTCGCATGGCCACTCGCCGCCACCGGTGCCGTCTACGGGGGCCTCGGCGTGCTGCGCGCCGTCCGCTCGGCCCTCTCCCACCGTAGGCCGTAACGGCCACGCTCTGTTTGTGACCTCCATCTCAGGGGCATAAAACAGCTCGCAAAGTGGTTGAAGCACTTTACGAGCTCTCAGCATTTCAGCCCTTCAGTAAAAGCAAAAAGCTGAAATGCTGAAGTGCTGATCAGTTGAAAGGAGAGGATATGAGCCCCGTAGCGATAGTGACCGCGTCCGACTCGGGTATCGGTCAGGAGTCGGCGAAGGAACTGGCGGAGAACGGCTTCGACTTGGGCATCACCTACCACGCCGACAAGGCGGGGGCACAGGAGACGCTCGAGGCCGTGCGGGCCACGGGGCGAAAGGGCGAGGTGCGGCGGCTAGACCTCACAGAGTTACCTGAAGCGGCCGACGTGATCGACGACCTCGCCGACTCCCTCGGCGGCCTCGACGTGCTGGTCAACAACGCCGGTACGGGCGACCCGACGGGCGATTTCTTGGAGCTCTCCTACGAAGAGTGGCAACAGGTCATAGACACCAACCTCTCGGGCGCGTTCCTTTGCGCCCAGAGGGCTGCGCGGCGCATGGTCGATGCGGGAAACGGGGGCAGGATCGTCAACATCACCTCCGTCCACGAGCACGTCCCGCGCGTCGGCGCCTCCGCGTACTGCTCCTCCAAAGGTGGCCTCGGTCTCCTCACCAAGGTCATGGCGATGGAGCTCGCAGAGTACGGCATCCTCGTCAACGCCGTCGGGCCGGGTGAGATCTCCACTCCAATGACCGGGGCCGAAGACGAGGACCCCACGACCATAGACCGCCCGAACCTGCCACTCGGCCGCCCCGGCCACGCGCGTGAGATCGCCGCCTGGGTCGCCTTCCTCGCCTCGGAAAAGTCCTCCTACGCAACCGGAGCCTCGATCGTCGTCGACGGTGGCCTCACCCTGATGGCGGCGGAGCTCTCCAGCTGATGCGACGCGAACCCGAGCATAAGATCCCACGCATCGGCGGATGCACCCTGCTTGTACGTATGGCATCATGGAGACGAACGAGGTAGTTCGAGCGCTTGGCGGTGGGTAATGAGGAGGACGGTGGGGCCTTACGATATGGTCGCCGTTTTCGAGTCGCCTGACGGCGAGACCCTGAGCGCCCACCTACTCGAGATCTGCGCTTCTGGAAACGTCAGGACGACAACGATGCGCGCGTACGACCACCGGGAGATGCCGGGTATCCTCCAAAGGCTTTCCTGACTGAGCCGTCAGCTTTTCGGCTGGTAGCCAACCGTAGATGGCAGAAGACGCTCATTCCGGGCAGTTCGGTCTTCCCGAAAAGCGTTGTGATGTCCCAGGAAACGCAACCTGGGGGATATGCTGCCCTGCCTCGTGGGCGTGATATACCGATGGTGATGGACGAGACGAAAGATAGTACGGGATACAGACGTTAACTTTCACAGGGTTACCTGGCATCCCTGCCCGAACGGAGCGCGCGGGCGGGGGCCGCGCTGACTGGTGGATTGGTATACGAGGCGGGCGAAGTGCTGTTGCCGCTCGCGGTTCGCCGATCCAGGTCCTACCAGGCGGTGGTCGGACGGTTGCTGCGCATCACGATCGAGCTGGTAGGCGGCGCCGAGGGCGTCTATCCGACAGAAGAGATACGGGCTCAAGAGTTGCTGGTACGCAAGACGGCGGGCAGTGTGATCGAGCTCGGCAGCTTCCTGGCGGTTGGTTGGTCGCCGGTCTAGCTCCTGGCCGGGGCCTTCGATCTGATCGGGGGTACGAAGGTATACCTGCGGGTGCTGGTCACGGAGTTGCGGGAGGCCGGTGTGCTTGCGCCGGAAGAAAACGTGTCGTCTTTCGATGAGCTTTTGACCTCACTGGAAGGCACCTCAGGCGTGCTGGCCGATACTGTCGACGTGCCCCCGTTGAACATCGCCGGCGGCAGACGGCGGATCTGCCTGACGCCGAAGGGCTGGAGAAGATCTACGCCGACCTGCGCCTGGCCGCCCGGCAAGAGGATCGCTCGATACGGAGATCTCTTCCGTGGTAGCGCTCGGCGCTGTACGCACAGGCGTGACGTTGAGAAACGTCCACATATTCGACTACTATCGTGGCGCGCTGCGGACCATCGCGGACGAGGGCCTGGGCTCCTTTCTCTACCGAACCAGCACCCCCTACCTGACACGAGCGCGTTCCCACTTCGATCCCGGGTCGAGCACCCACTCGGAACGCCTCGTACGGAGGTCTGCCCACCGCCGTTCACCCGCCGCACGCCAAACGACGCAGGACACGGCCATCGAGAGGGGAGAACGCCGCCGAGGTCTATCCGACGGGCGAGGGGCAGGACTCGAAAACAAGCAAACCGACGTAAGCCCGCTTTGAGGAGACGGGGCGGGCCCTCGAGGAACGGACTCGGCATTAATTGTGCGTGGCCAGGGTTGGGGAGCTAGAAGGTCAGCTCGCCCGGTTCACCTTCGAGCTGGTCGAGCTCGTAGCCGAGGTCCCTGGCGAGGGCTTCGTAGAAGGTTCGGTTGCGGTGGGCGAATGGGAGCCATGCACCGTAACGGGCATAGGCTTCGACTGGTTCAGGATCTCCGTCCAGGCACGCCAGGTCGCGCATGAAGGCGTCGATGCGCAGGAAGTCGGCGAGCCAGGGGTCCGCCGGGTCCTTGCCTCTCAGGAGGGCAGCCTCAAAGGTTTCGAAGGGGGCCGGGTCGGGGGCGTCTTTGAGGTTTTCGGAGAGAAAGCGATCGTCGAGGTAGAACACGACGTCCTCAAGGCCGGTGATGAGGGTCGGGAGCCAGGGGGTCTGGCTGCCGGGGTGGTGCGCCGGGAGGCCCCAGCGCAGGGCTCCGACCATGCCACCTATCATGCGGAGGGCGTAGGGGTGTGAGCGGTAGGCGCGGCGGCTGTGGTAATAGTAGACGATCGGGTAGCGTCTCATCCCTTCGTAGATCTCCACGAGGCCGCGGTGGAGCTGCATCATGTGCGTCTCCAGGCCCCTGTGCTGGCCTTCGGGGAAGTGCGGGGTCAGGATACTCAATGGATCCCTCGTGTCCTGGGCCTGGTGATAGAGGCCCGCCGCGAGGACGCCCAGTTGCTGGAAGACACCGTAGATGCCGAGCACGTAGGTTATCGCGAGCGTCAGGATACCGAAGCCGTTGAGGGCCTCGGAGACGGCGATCACCTGGTAGAGCCCGCTCGTCGGCGTGACGTCGCCCAGACCCAGGGTAGAAATGGTGATTCCACTGAAGTACAGAGATTCCCAGAAAGATGGGTCGAGGCTCGGAACCGAGAGCGAGAAATTACCGTCCAGCATCCCTTTGTAATAGATAAAGGCGTAGCCCCAAGAGAGGAGCAGGATCCACACGACTATCGTAGCGGGGACCATGAGCGGGGCCGCCATAGAAAGCCCCAACGCCCTGTACCTGCGCGGTAGCAGACGCGTCAAGAACCGCACCGAGCCGTACAACCTGTGGTACAGGCGGCTGCTCAGGAACCCGAAACCGTCGTAGTGGAGCACCGTGAAAAACACGTCCAGTATCCCCACGAAGATCAAAAAGACGCCGAGCGGTATCAAAAACCAATCCATGCGAAGAAAATACCAGACCGTCTGGAACCCGGCAGGTAGGGGCGGTTCGCGAACCGGTCTACTGCGGCAGCACCCAGGTATCCTTCATCTTGCCGCCGCTCGAAATGTTGACCAGTTTGTTGCCGGGCGCGGCGACCCGCGTCATGGCTCCTGGCACTACCTTGATCGTCTCAGCGTCAGGGGCGAGGGCGTGGATGCGCAAATCGGCGTGGGCGTCGCGCAAAACGAAGGCATCGTCATCCGTCTCGCAGAGGACGTGGGTGGAGAAATTTATGGTCTCCTGGGCCACATACTCGACCGGGTTCTCCTCCACGGTCTTGCGGAACTCCTCGATGGTTTCTTTCGACTCCTGGGGGGCGATGAGCACGTCTGTACCACCCCAGCCGCTGCGGCTCTTTATTACCAGCTCGTCGAAGTGGTCCATCACGTAGCTTTTGTCTTGCTCGACGGCGAGAGAGTAGGTATCGACGTTGGCGAGCACCGGCTCTTCGCCGAGGTAGGTCCGGATCATCTCGGGTACGAACGGATACACGCCCTTGTCGTCGGCGATGTCGAGGTTGGGGGCGAAGACGGCGTTGACCAGACCTTTGTAGTGGGACTCGACCAGCCCTTCCACGTTGTCGTAGATCCTGCCGGTCTCGATGCGTTCGTAGATGACGTCGATGCGCCGGCCGCTCCCCTTGTGGACGAGCGTTCCGTCACCGTCCAGCTCGACCTCGTGACACTCGGCCAGAATCGCCCCTAGCTCCGCGGCGAAGACCCTGTGGTCGATGTGGTACTGGTCGTCGGGACCTGTGGATAGGATCGCTACTACCGGGTCGGGTTCGGGCGAAGCGCCCCGCACGACCTCACCGAAAAGGTCCATCAGCCCCTCGAGCGACCTCACTCCTAATGCCTTGTAGGACTCGGGCAGTACGTCGGGGGTCATCGCCCTGAGCAGGCTCATCGGCTCGATGCCAACGGGCATCTTGGAGTTGTCCTCGATGCTCAGGTACTCCCACCCGCCGGACCGGCCGGAGCGGGCTTCGGCGACGATGTCGAAGCCCATCTGCCGGTTGGGAACTTCCCCGAACCGGATCGGCACGGAAGCGTCGAAGAGGGCGCTGCTCTCGATGACCTCCTTCGGGACGACCTCGTCCTTTCCGGCTTCGAGGCGCTTGAGCCACTCGTTGATCGCGCGCATCCGCTGCGCCAGGCCCCGCTCCAGAACGTCCCAGTCCGCGGCAGGCAAGATCCGGGGCACGTAATCTGTGGGATGGACCCCATCGTCGGGCTCCATGCCCAACTCCCGCTGCCTGTCGACCAGCCACCCACGCGCCTCCCGAGTCCTCCGCCCCCACTCCCTGGGCCCCATCCGACCCATTTCCTCGAGCACGGGCCGGTAATGTGAAAAGGGCTCGCCATCGGGTCCGAAGACCTCGTTGGGTGAGGACATATCTCGCTGGAAATCAAAGCGGTCAACCATTAGCTTTCAGCCGTCATCTTTCTATTGGAGGGCTTTGCTTTCGACGGAAACGAGGATCTCATCCGGCAGATAGTAGCGTTTTCGCGAGGCGGTCGCTTCATCTTGCTCCTGAATGCTGGCCGCTGAAAGCCGATGGCTATCCGAAAACCCCCACGAGTACGCACGGAGAACCGAGGAGGAAAGAGAGCGCGAAGGTGACGGCGAAGAAGACGTTCTCGTCGGAGGTGTAGGAGTAGAGGCGCTTGTAGTGGAACATAAGGAGGGCTGAGGGGATGGCTATGCTGGTCATCAGGACGGCAGTAACGCGCACGGTGTTGAGGGGGCCGATCCGGCCGAAGACGCCCACGGAGTTGAGTAGTAGCAAGCCGAACCAGTCGGCGGTTAGCATCAAGGAGACGCCGAAGACGGCCAGAAGCGAGTAGAACAGGGAGTTCGAGAACAGCGGCCCCCTGACGGGTGCCTCGGAGGTCGCATCCTCCAGGTCTTCGAACAGCGTCTTCGGCGGTTCACGGAACAACTTGGGCATCTTTCTGCGAAACCTCATGAGGAGCGTAATGGTAACGCAAGGAGGCCGTTTGTGCCGCTTATGAACGGAAAAAGCCGCCCTCAGAGTGGATGATCTGGCCGGTGATCCAGGCCGCCTCCTCAGAAGCCAGGAAAGCTACGAGCCTCGCTATGTCCCCTGGCTGCCCGATTCTTCCGAGGGGGAACTTGTGGATGAGTTCCTGTTCCAACTCCTCGGTCATCCAACCCGTGTCGGTAGGACCGGGGTTGACGGCGTTTACCGTGATTCCTTTGTGGCCGACCTCGACGGCGAGCGTCCGGGTGAAGGCCTCGATCGCACCTTTGGTCGCGACGTAGGCAAGTTCCCCCGGCATTGGCCCCAGAGACTGGCCGGAGCTGAAGTTGACGATCCTGCCCCCAGGCCCGCCCGGATATCGCCTGGCGAATTCGACGCTGAGCAGCGCCATCGCCCGCACGTTGACGGCGTAGTGGGCGTCGAGCGTCCTCGCGTCGAGGTCCTCGAAGCTGTCGCGGCTGGAATACGCGGCGACGTTGACGAGGATCGAAGGCCTCCCCAACACCTCTTCAGCCCCGTCGAGAAGGAGCCGCGCCGAATCAGGCAGGGAGAGATCCACCTCCACCCCTTCAGCCCCGACGCCGATAGCGCGCAACTCCCCCAGCAGCGCCTCAGGCTCATCCTCCTCCGGCGCCCCCGGCGTCTCGCGATCGTAATCTCTCCAGTAGGAGAAGGCGACGTCGGCACCGCGGGAAGCGAGCGCTCTACAAACCGCCGATCCTATTCCCCTCTTCCTCCCGACGCCGGTAACGAGCGCGACGCGACCGCGCAGGTCTCCCACCGGAGAGGTCGTGGGTTGGGTGTCGGGCATGGGTTACTCCTTGACTATCGGTTCCGTGGGCTCCTGGTCCGCGCGGTTGGCGGTCTCGTGGAGGGCTTCGAGGGCTTCTGCCGAGTCCATGCCGGAGGCACGCAGGAGATCCACGGCCGTCGACCGGATCTGGCCGACCAGCATGCTGGTCCTGAGGTCGCTACGCTCGGCGAGCACGGCGGTCGCCCCTCCCGCCGCTGCGAGGGCGAACCTGCGGGTCTCCACGGGGTGCTCGGGCTCCTCGATGTAGGCTGCGAGGGTCTCGACGGCGTAAGCGAGGTCGAGGATGGTCTCGGAGAGCGCCTCGGGTACAGTCCCTCCCTCGCGTATCGCCGTCGCGGCGGCCCGCGCGAGCACCCTTATGTTTCGCACCGCGAGGTCCAACTGGTCGGACGCCGTAGCGTAGAGCCCGAGTTGCCCGAGCGCCCGCCTGCGCGGTGGGGAGAGCCTCGCGGTGTCGTAGCCGGCGTCGAGCGCCTCCCTAAAGGAGTCCATGCGCCCGTCCGTCTCGCGTGCCTTGTGCAGGGCGTGTTCGGCCATCTGGAGGTTGCCGGCACGCAGGGCTGTCGCCGTCTCACGCAACGCCTCGACGAGGTCGTCGAAGATCGGGTGTGCCGCCCGCTCCACGAGGTGCCTGGGATCGCTCGGGAACACGGCCCGCACCCCGAGCGCCACGCCAGCGCCGAGGAGCGCCTCCAGGAAGCGTTCGGGCGACCAGCCCGAGGTCGAGGGATCGAGCATTACCGTGAACAGCGCCGTCACGCCCGCCTCGGAGACGAGCGCAGGCCCGCCCCCGAGCAGCCACGCCACGGCCATCGCCAGCGCGACGACGACCCCTATCTGGACCGTCCCCGTCCCGATGAGCACCACCAGCAGATCCGCTACCGCAAGCCCGCACGCAACCCCGAAGACAAGCTCGAGTACCCGACGCCCCTCCTGCCCCACGACAACCCCCGTGGAGATAACTGCCGCTATGGCCGCGAAGTAAGGCTGGCCGTGCCCGAGCACCGCAGAAGCCAGAAACCACGCCAGGCTCGCCGCCACCGACGTCTGTAAGATAGGCCAAACCCCGACCCCTAACCGGCCCGATACTTCCTGAGACCAGCGCCGCAACGTCCCCGACCCGCCGTCAGGCACAACCCACGCCAACACACCCAGATTCACAACCAAACACCTCCTTCGTTATTCTCGTGGTACTTATATGCGCTTTGCACTCATTCGAGGCTAACACGGTCTTCCGCGAGCTTAAAGGGTTTTTGGAGGAGTTTGAACAGCTTGTTATCGTGTTGTTACCCGGTTGTTACTTTCTCTGGATCCAGCCATAATTGAGGATGGTTCGGACCGTGAGATCCATCTGGGCGAGATCGACGGTACGTTCCGGCTGGACAGCACCTGTGTTCGTAGACATTACGTTGCCTTGACTTCTTGAACGAACCAGTCGAGCACTTTGAGGAATCGATTCAGTTGTGTACCATCTTGCAGTACGGAGAGGAAAAACCAGGGGCGTTTGCCGATGATAGTGTCACCAGGAACGTCGATGCCGGAAATATGGTTCAAGAGTTCCAGGTCACAATAGTCTCCTCTCCTTACCGCCTCTAGCTTCTCGAAGAACCTTCCGTCAGGCGGCTCACCTCCACGTACTCGCTACTGGACGAAGGTTCTGGGATCGGCAGTCCTTCCTCGCGCAGCCCCTCCAGGTGTAGGTCGACGGCTTCTCCTATCAGGTGCAACGCTTGTTCTTTGGTTTCTCCCACGGCGGCGCAGCCTGGAAGATCAGGCACGTACGCGCCGACGTTGCTCTCGCCCTGTTCCACGATCACCACGTAGCGCATAACAGCTCACCCGCACGAATCTTGAACATCAGAGCAATTCCCCCCTCGCCACCATTTGCACCTTGCCCCCGACTTGGACGCTTATATGATCGCCTTCCCTTTCCGCTCGCAGGTATAGAAGCGATGGACGGTGTATCTCGTACCCCTGCTCGATCCGCGCGTCTACGGAGTCGGTTCCGAGGTAGCAGTGTTCGACCAGGTAGGCGGCCAGGCAGCCTGCTGCACTGCCGGTCGCCGGGTCTTCGGGGACGCCGAGGTCGTTCGCGAACATGCGGGCCGAGAGGTCACCGGGGCCGTCTTCGTGTGGTTCCGGGCAGAAGACGTAGAGGTTCTTTCCCGGGCCCACGAGATCCAGGTATCGTTCCCAGTCGACCTTGCAGCGTTGTAGGGCGTCCAGGTCTCTCAGCGGGACTACGAGGGCCGGGAGCCCGGTTGACACTTCCTGTACCGGGAAGCGGTCGTCCAGATTCGCCGGTTCGAGGTTCAGGGCTCGGGCGGTGAGAGCGGGGTCGAGGGTCTCGCCGAAGGTAGGCGGAAGTTGGCGCATCCAGAGTAGGTCGCCAAAGGCCACAGGGATCTTGCCGACTTTCAGGTTGAGGGTGATCTGCTCGACTGGCTCGCACAGGATCTCCTGCCGGATCACGTACGCAGTGCCCAGTGTCGGGTGTCCGGCGAAGGGCACCTCCCCGCCCGGCGTGAAGATGCGCACATCGTAGCCGCCGCCAGTCTCCTCGTCCGCGAGGACGAACGTTGTCTCGGAGTAGTTTATCTCGAGGGCTATTTTCCCGAGCGCCTCGTCGGACAAGTCCGCGCCGCCGCGAACAACGGCGAGCTGGTTGCCCGCGTACTTCTCCTCGGCGAATACATCCACGATGTAGAAGGTGGGGCTCACGGGCGACTCCTCTCACGGCGTCTCTGCGCCGCCAGTCAGTAGGTGGGCAGGGGCCACCTGGCGGCCGCCCTAGCTCTACTTCCCACGTACCGTTTGCGTCCACATAATCATAGAGCAAGTTCCGTGGAAAGCGGAAGCATGCCCACAATCACCGCCGCCGAAGCGTTGCGTGGCCGGATGTGATCCAGGTCAAGCCGGTGTACAATCCGCCCATGACGGTCTTTCGCTATGGGCGAGAACACTTCGAGGAGGGTGAGTACGTGCGTCGCGTGGAGGCGACGCCTGGCAACGACCTCGACCCCGTAGTACGCATCGTCGAAGACCTTGGCACCGTCGAGATCCCCTGCGGCAAAGTCGACTGCCGCAGCAACTGCATCGAATACATGGTCAGCGCCAGGAGCAAACGCGACGACTACGCCCTCGCCGAATGCAAAGTCCTCCCACTGGTAAGCATTATCTAGCACGCTTCGGTTTCGCCTTCGTTTGCAGCCGGTCAGCATTCCAGCTTGGCTGAAACGTGCTAAAGAGCTACTCTTCCCAGGAGTAGCTCTTCTGTTCCGGGGGTTTTTCGGGGGCGTAGAGGCGTTGGAGCGCGCCGCCAACCAGGGGCGAGAGGAAGAGGCCGGCGAGGCCTGCGGGCAGGAGGTCGCGGGCGATAGACCAGGCGTAGAGGAGCGGTACTCCTGTGGGGTGGATGGCGCCTCTTATGAGACGCAGGGGATCGAGGACACCGCCGGGAGGGAGGATGCCTGTTGCGTAGATTACGAGGGTGAGGACGCCAGAGATGAGGCCAGTAAGAAGGGCGAGCGCGAGGCTGAGGATCAGGCGCGGGCCGGGACCTTCCCTGCGGGAGCGTCCCGGTAGCAGGGCGGCGCCGAACAGGGGGGCGGCGATCAGGCCACCGATCAGGCCGACGGCCATGTAGACGAGGGCGAGGATGGTCAGGTCCCCCTCGCTGCTCTGTCCTCCCTGCAGGATCAAAAGCACGAAAGGCTCGGGAAAGAGCGACTTTATGAACATGAAACCGAAGCCGTAAGCGGCCCCTATCCCGAGCAGTCGCAACAGGATCATGAGGTTCCCCCCCCGTATACGGAGAGGGCCAAACGGTCATCACGTGTGACTATCATCATGCCCAAAATTTACCGTCCTACGGCGGAAACGTCAGCAAGAGCTTTCACGAGCCGGATACTCCCGGGCGTTCTTCCCAGCTTACGACGGGCTCACGCCACGAATCGTAAGCTTACGAAGAACGCACAGACAGCAGGGAGACGGCGGCGCTGAAGGAGATCCAGGCCCCTAGCGCCCGCCGCGGCGCCTTCTTCGCGCATCACCGGGTACAATCGGCGACAGCATGAGCGAGGAACAAGCAGTACCGGATTCAACGGAGGCGCGGCGCGTACTCGAGGAGCGTGCACGGGGGGCTGGCTTCGACCTCGTCGGCGTGGCTTCTGCGGAACCCTTGCGTGAGGGCGGCGAGCGTCTGAGGGAGTGGCAGGAGGCGGGGATGGCCGCCGACATGGGCTACATGCACAGGCCCGTGGAGCTTCTCTCGAATCCGAAGAAGCTACAGAAGAGCGCCAGGAGCGTGGTCTCGTTGGGCGTCTCTTACTATCCGGGGGACCATCCCAAAAACGAGGGCGGGGGCCGGGTGGCGCGGTACGCGTGGGGACGGGACTACCATGAGGTCATCAAGGCGAGGTTGTTCCGGCTTAGAGAGGAGCTGGAAGAAGAACTGGGGGTCAGGATCAAAGCGCGTGGTTTCACGGACGCCGTTCCGCTTCTGGAGCGCTCCGCGGCCCAGCGCGCGGGGCTCGGGTTCTTCGGCCGCAACGCCTGCCTCATAAACGGCGAGGTCGGCTCTTACTTCTTTATAGCCGACCTGATCGTCGACCTCGACCTCATGCCATACTCCCCCGGCACGGGCACATGCGGACGCTGCAGCCGCTGCTTGGACCGGTGCCCGACCGGGGCCATAAAAGCCCCTGGTGTCGTCGATGCAAGGCTGTGCATCTCGTACCTCACCATCGAGAACAGGGGTGAGATCCCGCGGGATCTCCGCCCGAAAGTGGGCGACTGGGCCTTCGGCTGCGACGTCTGCCAGGAAGTCTGCCCTTACAACAAAACGAAGGCGTCGAGGAGTCGCTGGCCCGAGTTCTCCGCGGAGTCCGGCCACGGACCTTACCTGAAGATAGAAGAGGTCCTCGAAATACGCACCGACGGGGAGTTCGAGAAGGTATTTGCCGGGACCCCCCTCACGCGCCCGGGACGAGCCGGCCTGCTGCGTAACTGCTGCGTGGCCGCCGGCAATTTGAAACGAGGGGAGGCTGTACCCGCGCTCGTTCGGGCGTTGCGCGAGGATTCGTCGGCGCTCGTGCGCGGGCATGCGGCATGGGCGCTCGGTGAGATCGGGGGCGCGGAAGCATCGCTCGGGGAGGCGTTCGAGACGGAGAAAGACGGGTGGTGCAGGGAGGAGATAGGGCTGGCGCTCGCGGGTGGGACTGTGAAAGCAACCTTAGGTTAGAATAAGGAAACGATGGCAGATCAGATCAACTACTACGAGGTGCTCGGCGTCTCGCGAGAGGCCTCACAGACAGAGATCAGGAACGCTTACCGCAACCTGGCGAAAGAGCGCCACCCCGACCATCCCAGCGGGAGCGCGGAGGAGTTCTCCCGGCTGCAGGAGGCCAATGCGGTCCTCTCCGACCCGAACCGCCGCCGCAAGCACGACGAGGCCCTCGACCTGGCCCACGCCGCCGACCAGCTCGCAGGCCTCAACTTCGACTTCGGCGCCGCGGAGGACGAGCTCTCCGCCAAGCGAAGGGAACGCGAAGCCTCCGGTCCTTCCCTCGGCGAGCGCCTGAGGAACCGCTTCAGCAGGAAGGAAGAGGACCCCTACGAGGAGCTCCGAAGAGAGGCCCGCGGCTCCGGACGCACGACCCGCGGGCGCTACGACGTCAGCGAGGACCGCTGGTACGAGCCCCACCGCTTCGACCCCGAGCCGATAAGCCTCAAGAGCGGGGCCATCACCTTCGTCGCGGCCTTTCTGGCGTTCATCGCTGTAGGACAGATCGGGCTGTGGGCGACGGGTCAGGTCGAGGCTGGGACTTTCGCGTTTGTCACGGTCCTGGGCCCTTTCATGCCCATCCTGTATTCGCTTGTAGGGTTGGTCGTGGCATACTTCGCGTTCAGGTCAGCGGGTTACGCGGCGCTGGCGCTCGCGTTCGTGGCCGCGCTCGTCGTCGGAGGTCAGGGTGGGCCTGAGAACTTTTTGCAGTTCGTGACCGTTGGCATCATCGTTCTGCTGGTCGTGGTCTACCTCGGCAACCGCCGCGAGAGCGCCGCCAGGCGCTGACCCCGCAATTCTAGAAGGAGTGATTTAGTGATCCCCACCTCCGATCTGGAGCGCTTTATCTCCGACTTCGAAGAACGTCTTGCGCCCGTGGAGTAGGCGGCGGACGAGGCATGGTGGATCCTAGCTACCTCGGGACCGGAAGGGGCGAGTGAAGAGTTCGTAGCCGCGGGCAAGGCGTACAGCAATCTGTTCTCGGACCCAGACGAGTACCAGGAGCTACGTGACCTATTCGAGGACCTGGATTCCGTGGAAAGCCCGCTCCTGCGACGCCAGGTCGAGGTTCTCTACAGGATATTCGAGGAGCGGCAGGGGGACCGGGAGATCCTCGGCCGCATCGAGGAGCTGGAGGCCGAGGCAAACGCCATCTACGGGAACCACAGGAGCGTGGTAGGAGGCAAAAAGCTCGTCGAGAACGAGGTCAAGGAGCTACTGCGTTCCTCGGAAGACGAGGAGCTGCGCAGGGAGGCGTGGGAGGCATCCAAGTCCGTTGGAGGCGAGGTCGAGGGGACCGTCAGGGAGCTGGCCCAGCTCAGGAACCGGCTAGCCCGAGAGCAGGGGTACGAGAACTACTACGCTCGGTCGTTGGAGCTTCAGGAGATCGATGCTGGAGAGCTGGCTGGGATCATGGAAGATCTCGCGTCGGCGACCGACGCCCCGTTCGAAGAATTGAAGCGGGACGTGGACGCGGAGCTGAAGCAGAGGTTCGGTGTGGAAGAGGTCATGCCATGGCACCTCTCAGGCGCGTGCTTTCCTCGCGGACACGCTCGAGTTCCCGCTCGACTTCATCGAGTGAAGCACGCCTGGTACGCTCGTCCGCCTCGGCCAGCCTATCCGCAAATTCGGCGACCTCCTGCGTGTAGCGGACCACGCTAGCGTCGAGATCACCCTCGACGGCGTAGCCCCCGTCGGGGTGGAGGAATACCTTGAGGCCTGTGAGCTCGTAGACGCCCCGCCTGAGGTGGGGTGGGAACCAGTAGAGCCCGAGCCGCAGGCCCGTGCCGAACATACGCAAGAGCGCCTCGCGCCTCTCCTCGAGTTCTTGAAGTCGCGTGTAGGAGCCCAGGGTGCGAGCGAGCTCCCTGTCGACGCTCGCGCGGTCCTCGTCTAGTTCTTCTAGCCTCTCGGTGAGCTCGGGAATGGTCATGAGCCCTGCGGCCTGCTGGTCCTGGTAGGCTGCCCTCCTTTTGGCCAGCTGCTCCAGCCTCCGGCCAAGTGTCTTCGCGCCCGCATCCGAGGCATCCGGGTCGCGGGCAGACCGCCTCGCCCTCTCTATGGCCTCGTCGACATCGCGGGTGATCCGCCCGGGCTCCGAGAGCAAGTCGTCGATGGCGAGCATCACCTCGCGTTCAAGCTGCTCGGCTCGGTAGTTCGTCTTGTGGCTGCACCCAGCCTTCGCGGAGGCCTTCTGGCAGAGGTAGTAGTGGCGAACTGACCCACCTTTGCGGCTTCTCACGGTCCTGGCTCGCATGGCCGCGCCGCACCCCGCGCACCTCAAGATCCCAGCGGAAAGTTCCCATTCCCTGCCTCCCGCGCGCGAGGGCTTCTTAGCGTTCGCGAGCTTCTCCCTCGCGGCCTCCACGTGCTCAAGTGGCACCCCGGCGTTGGGAATCGGCACGGCGAGCCCTTCCTCCCTGTCGCGCATCTCGGTACGCCACCGCTCGCGGTAGGCTCCCGTCAAGTCGCGCTCCTTCCAGCGGCTCACGTCACGGCGATTGTAGTACCAGAGCCCGTAAGTGCGGTTGGGATCGAGTGTGGCGGCGACCTCCCGAGAGACGAGGGGTCCGACCTCTCCTGCCAAGTGCGGCCTGTAGGCATCGTCCCATACGATGTTGCGGATCTGCGCCCTGCTCCACCCGAGGGTCGCCCTTGCGGGCGTGGGTACGCCCGCCTCGTCTAGCGTCTTGCGGACAGCGTTCACGCTCTCCCCATCGGCGAGCATGCGTAAGATGCGTCTGACCACGCCTATGGCTTTGTCTTCCACTCTGAGTCCGATCCTCTTGCCCGCCTCGTCGAGGACGTACGCGAAGCCGTACTTGGCGACCCCACTACCCAGCACCTTGCCTTCGCGCACCTTCTGGAACGTGCCGCGCCTGCTACGCTCCATGAACTTCAGGCGCTCTTGGCGAGAGACCCAGCCCCTGATGTACTTGAGGAGCTGGCCTTCTTCAGAATCGTCGCCCCAGTCGTCTAGGGCGCCGAGCTTACACCCGTGACGCTCGCATTCCTCGTCAAGCAGCGCCCGGTGGCTGGGCTCGCGGGTGATGCGGTCAGCGTCCTGGGCCAGCACTTTGGAGACACCGCCAGCGGCGACGAGGTCCTGCACCCGATCGAGTGCGGGACGGACGAGCTCCGACTCGCTCCACCCCTCGTCGCCTTCCTCGGCGAGGACTTCGAATCCCTCGCGAGCGGCATACTCCCTTAGCGCTGCGAGCTGCTGTCTGAGGGAGAAGCCTTTGGTTTGCTCCTCTGTGCTTACCCTCGCGTAGAGTATTGCCTGCGGCCTGTCCATCAGAACAGTCCCCTCTCCTCGCCGTACTCCCTGAGTTGGGGAGAGAGCCCTTCCACCTTGCCCTCCTTGACCACCCGCTTGATGAGTTCCTTCGCCCTTTGATCGTGACCGGGTAGCCACTTGCGGTTCGGCGAGGTGAGTTCTTCGCAGCCACACAAGCATTCCTGAGTTGTGTCGTCCTTCGATATCCGCGACACCGGCTGCGGGGGCGTGTCCGCACCGTCCCCCGCACTGGCGTTCCGTGGCCCCTCCGTAGCTGTCCCTAGACCGCTGGGGCCCTGGGTGGTATCTGTGGCTGGTGCGCCGTTGCGGCCTATCGCCTTTGCCTCAGCGATGCCGATTCGTCCGGCAAGGATCGCCTCGTAGGACGCCCGCGATATGGTCCGCTTCGCTAACCCGATGTCTGCGGCTCGTTTTGTGCGACCGTCTATCTTCCTCTGCTCCGTCATCTTTACGCCTCCTGGCTCCAGTGTTTCTGCACTTCCAGCACCGTCCTCAAAGCGTCCCTCTCGCGGCCAGGCCGTGCCGGGTATAGTGAACGCGGCGAAGATAGCCCGCGTGATCGGCGTCGAACTCGATTAGGTGAAAGAGTTCGAGCACCCCGTGGCGCAGGCGAAGGCCGCGAGGCTCGTCGTAGACAATCCTGACACAGACGATAGTGCCGGAAGGCGGCGCTGATGACGCCTCTAGACGGGATCGTTCTACCGGACAATATCCCCGAAGAGCTCCGGGCCAAACGGCAGTGGATGGCTTGGCGGAAGGGCGAGACCAAGCCGAGCGGCAGGTTCGACAAGCCTCCCGTGAGCCTCCACCACGGATACGACGGAAGCACCAACAACCCCAGCGATTGGGGCACCTTCGAAGAGGCCATGGGCTTCGCCGAGCGACATGGCCCGCCCGTCGTCGAGTTCGTCTTCACCGAGGACGACTCCTTCTGCGGCGTCGACTTGGATCATTGCCGCAACCCCGAGGAGGAAGCAATCCAGAAATGGGCATGGGAGATCATAAGGGAGCTCGACTCCTACTCTGAAGTCAGCCCGAGCGGAACCGGGGTTAAGATATTCATGCGCGGCTCCGTGCCCCGCTCTTTGAACACCGAAAACTTCGAGATCTACGATGCCAAGCAGCCCTTCACCGTCGCCGGCGAGAGGGTTGAGAGCACGCCCGCAGAGATTCGGGACGCGGGACCAGAGCTCATGGACCTTTTCCGGAGAGTGGCGGCGAATGCCCCCCAGAGCGCCCGCGAGAACCCGGAGATCGACGAGGACGAGTCCCCGGTTAAGCTCGACGCCAACGGGCTTGCGGTCTGGCGCGGGGAGAAGCCCGTCCACAAGCGGGAGCGGCCCGGCGAGGTGGACCGCAGCTCCACGCTCCAGAAGATCGCCCACGTCCTTGCGGAGGCCGGGGCGACGCGCAAGGCTATTCGGGACGCCCTGGCTGACCGTGACATCTCCCTCGGCTACCGCAAGTTCTCCGGCAGGCCCGACGAGCGGGCCGAGGTCGAGTACCGCCGCAGCGCCAACAAGGCGGTGCGCGAGGCGGAGGCGAGAAGGAGTGTAGTGATCGTGCCCGAGGGAGGCGACCCGGGCGTGTTCGACGCTTGGTGGCTCCTTGCAGAGGAGTTCCCGCCCATAAGGTGGGTCGTGCCGGACGTACTGCCCGAGGGCGTCACCATCCTGGCTGGGAAGCGCAAGCTGGGTAAGAGCTGGCTCGCTATGGACCTCTGCCTAGGGGTCGCGCAAGGGGGCGCGGTGCTCGGGACAAAGCGGGTGGAGGGAGAGCCGCCTGTAGCGGCATGAAGCGGGATGGTGATCCCTGCACAGCCAGTGCCATTGCTGGAGAACGATGATGTTACCATCACCATCCCGCCTACGCGGAAGAACGCCGCCGCAACGCCTCTCGGGCGGCCACGCTCGGCAACTCGAAGATAGGCGCAGAAATTCGAAGCACGCGCCTCATGGTCAGGGAGCTGTTGGAGGTGACGCTCTCCGGCAACTTCGACCCCATAGTCCGAAAGCGCCTGGCCGAGGTCGTCCAGTTGGTCCAGTCCTACTGCCGCCTCGCGAAGCTCGAGCTCGCATCAGTGGAGGCGCCAAGGTTTCCTGGCAAGGACTACGTGGCGCTGCCCGAGAACACGATCGAGAGAGCAAAAGAGTGGGCCGAGGTTGAGGCCGAGAGGGAAAAGCAGCGGGAGGCGTTCACCGGCAAGCTCCGGGCTCTCGAGAAGGACCCGAGGGTGGCGCTGGAGGCGATGGAGTAGAGGGCCGACCGTAGGAGCCCCGAGTATGTTTGCCCCTTTCTGCCCCGGCCCCCCTGTGCGATTTCGCAAACACTAGTTGTGTATTTAGGCCATTCTCGTATGCTGCGACCAGGCGTTGCCAACCACTAAGGGAGAGGAACACCTCACCATGATTGACGGCCGCGACACCCAGGGCCAAGGGGCGGGCAGCTACGTGTCCGTGAACGGCCTCGACATGTACTACGAAATTCACGGCGCCGGACAGCCGCTGGTCTTGCTTCACGGCGCTTTTTCGGCGATCGGCACCTCGTTCGAGAACGTTCTGCCGGAACTCGCCGAGATCCGGCGGGTGATCGCCTTCGAGATGCAGGCCCACGGGCGCACCGCCGACATCGATCGCCCGCTGTCCATGGAGCAGATGGCCGATGACACCGTCTCAGCACTCGAGCAGCTTGGGATCGAAAACGCCGACTTTTTCGGCTTCAGCATGGGAGCCGGTATCGCCCTGCAGGCCACTATTCGGCACCCGCAAGTGGTGCGCAAACTCGTGCTCGCCTCAGTAACCTACAACGAGGGCGGCCTCCACCCTGGGCTGATGGAAGGTTTGGCGGAGATGAAACCCGAAATGATGTACGGCTCGCCCTGGCACGAGGAATACGTGCGAATAGCGCCAAGGCCGGAAGATTTCGCCACACTGTTTGTCAAAAAGACGCAAATGGATCGGGAAATCCAAGACTTGCCCGCCGAGACCATAGAGGCGATAGACGCGCCTACCCTGCTCATCATCGGGGATTCCGACATCGTTCGCCCCGAGCACGCTGTGGAGATGTTTCGCCTGCTCGGCGGCGGGGTTATAGGGGACCTGGCGGGCCTCCCGAATTCGCAGCTCGCCATCCTCCCCGGCACCACTCACGCGACGCTCGTGGAGCGCAGCGATTGGCTGGGTTCGATGATCACGACGTTTCTCGATGCGCCGATGCCCGAGGCCGAGTAAGTCGCGATGCTCAGGAATCCTTTCTGAGCTGACGGCGAACCGCATCATCTCGGGGGGGAAAATAAGCTCGCAGAGGGTTTCTTCACCCGCTGGCGCTACTCAGACCACACCTGTCTGAAAAGCCCGGGGTAATCGAGCACCAGTCCCTCTGCGTCGACCGGTAGCTCGGCGGTGAACCCGCTCGGCAGTGCCTCGAAGCGGTATAAACCGCCGTCAGTTCGCGCCTCCAGGCAACCGTAGCGCTGCCTCTCTGCTCCTACCAGCAGTTCAGGGACACGGACGTAGGTGACCGCTAGCTCCTCGGATTCACCGGCCTTAAGCCCCAGCCTGCGGATAGGGAGGGTGTTGGTGAAAGGTGTCGCCGAGATGTCGACGTCAATGCACCCCTCGAGCTCGGGTACAGGTTCTCCGCCTCGTCTCTTCCAGCGGCCCTCCCCGTCTGCGAGCAGCTCCAGGACCGGCCGCCCCAAGTCCGGGGTAGCCACCCCTACTTCCCGCACCCGCCAGAGCCCGTCGCAGCGTATCTCGTAGCCGATGCGAAACGGGCGACCTGCTTCAAGGCCGATCACCAACCCGTTTGCCACGACACCTCTGTCGCTGGTCAGGAGGCGCAGATGCTCTAGTCCCGGTTCCTCCCAAGGAACCCACATAGCCTCGCGCTCCACGCTCGACCTCCGCACGCTCGGATTTGCTGCATGTGCCTACAGTGTAGGGGGAACTGGCAAGACCCACAGAACGTCGTGCAGCTCCTGCAGTGCTACCTCCGCGCGGCAGAGCTCGAGATGCGGACGGCCGAAGAACCCCTTAGGTCGGACTTGGAGGTGAAAGGTCTCAAGGTCCAGATGCTCGGGCGCATCGAGGAGCTGGGGGCGCAGGAGCGAGGAAGGGAGGACCAGCTAGCCAAGTTCGTGCCTGCAATGTAGGCATGGGGGTACGAAGTGGGGGCGATGAAGGGGACACTGGATGGGTGGAGCGGGGCGGCAGCGCCTACCAGCCGGGTGAGTACTTGCGCCAGTGTGTTCGGCAACCTGAGTATCGCGCATACTCCACGTGATACCCGGGCATTACATCATGTGGCTTAAATGATCGTGTGCAGATGTGTTGCACGCTCTTCAAGCAAGCTATCATATTACTAGGGAGGATTTTGGTCCCCGTCAAGCTGCAGCGAGTTGAGGATGAACCTTGGAGGGAACTTGACTATCCCGGACGCGAGTCTCACTCCTCAAGTATCCCGGTACTGCCTGAGGGCCAGCCACACGCCGAGCGCCACCTGGGCAGCGCCTAGAACCCTCATCCGGTCCGGCTTCTCGACGAACCACATCCCGATCTTGCGCGTGCTCTCGGGCCGACCACCCAAAGGCGCGCATGCTCCTTAGGAGCCAGAAACTCTATGAGCCCATCCCCGAGCGTGATTATCGCGAAAGTTTCTACGAGCCTCCTCTTCCACACGGCGCACTTTCCTCCCGTTTTCGTGCTGTGTCACGAGCTCGCTGATTCTACAACTCTGCGCGTGCCGGGCTCCACGAATGTCGCCTCGGCGGCATTGTCCGGCGTTTGCATGCCCCGATCCTATGCGCCGCGTGGTCGTCTCTACGCCTTGTGCGTGGTGGCTAGAGCGTTACGCCCAGATCCAACTCCCCATCTGCCGTGATTGCTGCGCGGAACGCCACGCGAGTCGTTGTCCCGACTTGCTTCCACCTCCTGTAGGCGGTAAGAACTACCCGCCCCGTCGGCGCCTCCGCTGTACGAGCCGAGAACAACGATGTGTAACGCGTGCCAGGTCGAGCCCAAGAGAGCTTCTCGGCCAGTGTAACGCAGCCATTAGCGTGCCCAGGACTCAACTCGCGGCCAGCTCGTGCTCCGGGCAATCGGTCCTCAGTTCGGAGCCTGCGAGCGGCACGTCCAGCAGCCCGCAGTGGTGTGACGAATCTTCGCCAGGGTGGGCATCCGGACGAAAGAACCGACAAGTAACGCACATCCTCGCTACGGATATCATGCTGGACTTCTGAAGGGAGAGCCGATCAGGTCCATAAGGAAGCGCATCACCACCTCCTTCTCCTCGGGGGAACGGCCCGTTAGGTGCTCCTCGACGACGTTCGCCCAGGCAGCGAGCTCACGTGTCGTGTACTCCCCAGCGGGGGTCAGGCATAGCGTCGTGACGCGCATGTCGTGCGGCCAAGGCTCCCTGCGAATCAAACCCTTCTCCTCCAGCGAACCGACAGCGTCGCTCACCGTGGCCCGGGTGAGATCGAACTCCCTGGCGAGTTGGCTTACGCGCCGGAGTGCGGGGCCGTGATGGAGCAGGTGGACGAGGAACAGGGCTTGTATAGGGCTCAGACCGTACCCCTGTGCCTCCCCGCGGAGGAGGACCCGGAAGACCTGGGAGAGCCTTTCGAGCGAGGCGACGATCTTCTTGCCCACATCGCCGTGCTGAGAGGACGGCTCGAAGACAGACCGGCGCGTTCCCCCCGCAGAGCGCCCCCGCCTTACGCCCAAGCTAGTAATCCCCTTCCTTCGAGTACGGTTGAGCCCACAGGGCGACCTGCAGCGTTACCGACTTGAACCAGGCGTCGTGCATCTTCTCGACCTCTTCGGCGGAGTGGCCCCCCTTGGCGAGGAACTGCTTGATGGTCGCCGTGATCGGGTAGACGAAGGCGACCACGTAGCGCAACGGGATGTGCTCCGGGGTCTCCTGTGCTTCGTCTGTCCGGTTCTTCTTGGCGCGCGTGTGGCGCAGGGCGATCTCCTGCTGGTAGTCGAGCCACTGCTGGTCGTAGGGTCGCCGGCAGGTATCCAAGACCCACCGCGTGAAGCGTTCGCGAACCCTCTCGAGGTAGCGCGCGTTCGGTTCTACGCCACGGTCGGCGAAGTAGCGGATCAGGTGCGGGTGCGACCCGACGAAGCCATACCAGAGGTCCAAGACCTCGTCGAGCTGATCCTCCAAGACGTCGCCCGCCAATCTTAGGTACTCTTGGTCTTCGTCGGTGAAGAGGACCGTCTGCTTGAGCAGATCCAGGTCTTCGAGATCGAGCGGCGACCGGGCCGTCTCCTGCGCGCCGAAACCGTATCCGGGGATTGCCCCTGCCTCAGCCATTTGCGCCTCCCTCTTCTTCTCCCGGCCAGCAATCCGGCCACGTTGTTAGGAATCCTAACAATATAGTAGTTGCCGATACTGATCAAGGGATTTTGACCCCGCGATTGCGTCTTGGAGCAAGCCGCGGAGGACACGAAGCCTCCCGTCTCTCCTTCGCTTAGTCCGCCTATTCGCGAGGCTCGCAACCGCAGCTAACAAGCGATCCTCATCTCCATCGCACCTTCCGCGTCGAAGCGTATGCTAAGTGGTAAAGCCGGTGTCGAAATCGGCGTCGGCCGACGCGGGGTCGGTCGCGACAACGGCCTCCGGCGACGCCCCCGACATAGCCGAAGATAACTAAGCGGGTTTGCTAAAAAGGTGGCCGTGCGCAGGAGGAGGGCAAGAAGATGTCGGTGACGCCGATATCATCCGAGCGGTGTGGTCACGTGGCACCCATGGTCATCGAGCCGACGGAGGGCGAATACACTGCCCGCTGCCTCAGGTGTGGGACCACGGGGCCTGAGCGGGCATCGTCGGGAGAAGCACGAGGGGCGCTGTTGGAGTTGGGGAGGAGGAGCCGCCGGAGGTAGTCTCCGCCTCCTCGCAGGCCTCGCGCCTTGGCCTCATGCCCATGTGGGGTTAGAGGAGGGCGTCGAGCGCCGCTAGCCTAGGCTCCTTCTTCCTTCTTGGCCGTCCGTGCTTCGCGGGCCATCGTCAACAACCGGTCCATGTGCAAAGTCCGTAAGGAGTAGGGCATCTCCTCGCGTCCGACGAAGCTCATCAAGTCATCGAGACGTCTTATGTACTCACGTAGCGCCTCGTCCTCGGTCATCTTCATACGGCTAGTATAGCTGCCGAGGGGTATCATGCGGCCACAAGGAACATCATCGCCGGAGGGTTGTGTGGCTACCGAATATCGCTCCATAGAAGAGGCCGTTAGGGGCATTAGAGCGAGTACCTACGAGATCCAAACTGAGAGCAGGCTCGCCTACAGCGGCTTAAAGCGGGAGCAGAACATCACTGAGATCCTGGAGAAGTACGCCTGGCTTTACAATCTCGAGACCGTGCGGCGTGTCGAGGAGGCGTACCGCGCGGAGACCGATCCAGAGAACAAGGAGCGACTGCGCCGGGTCTACTACTATCTGCTCGAAGGCCATATAGGGCAGCAAACCGCTCCCCTGGAGGACGCGCTAGTGTCCTTCGAGGCGGGCGCTACCGTAGAGGTCGCCGGGGAGAGCATCCCATACCACGACGTGCCCGTACTGATCGCCAGCGAGCACGACTTCGAGAGGCGCAACAGACTGCGGGAGGCCTCGCTTGGCGTGGTCGAGGAGACCAACCCAAGGCGTCTGGAGATCTTGCGCACTGACCTGACGACGCTCGCAGATGAATTCGGCCACGACAGCTATACAGCCTACAATGCGGAGAAGAAACAGATCGACTACGCTCTCCTGCGCTCGCGCATGGAGGGCTTCCTTTTGGAGACGGAAGAGATCTACGCGACACTGATGGGCCGGTGGGTGGAGGGGACGACAAGCCGGAGACTGGGTGAGATCGGCAGCCACCATTTCTCCTACATAAGCCGCGTGCCCCAGTACGACAAGTACTTCCGCAAGGACAGGCTCCTCGAGGCCTACGAGCGGACGCTCCTGGGGATGGGCCTCGACCCTACCTCGGATAACATCCACATCGACACGGCAGAGCGTCCCACCAAGAACCCCAGGGCTCGCTGCTACGCTCCAGATCCTCCGAAAGAGGTACACCTGCTGATCAAGCCGGTCGGCGGCTTAGAAGACTACATGGCCTTCTTCCACGAGGCGGGACACGCGCAACACTTCGGCAATGAGGATCCCGCGCTAGATTACGTCGAACGCGCCGTGTCCACGAGCAACGCCCTCACCGAGATATACAGCTTCCTCCTTGAGCACCTCACCCAGAACAGGGTGTGGCTCACCGGGGTCGTCGGCTTGCCGGAGGAAACCGCGAGAGGGGTAGCGTACCACGCGAGGCTCGCGGAGCTCTTCTTGGTACGTCGCTACGCGGCCAAGCTCGGCTACGAGCTCGACTTCTTCGAGGACCCCCTCGAGGAGGGGCGCAACCGTGAGCTCTACGCCGCGACCCTATCGGGGGCGACCCGCTTCTTGTACGCCCCCCAGAACTACCTGAACGACATGGATCCCGGCTACTACTCCGCCGACTATCTGAGGGCGTGGATAACCGAATCGATGCTGTGCCACTATCTGGAGCACGCTTACGGGGAGGCCTGGTTCGCCACGCCCGAGGCGGGCACTTTCCTGCGCAGCCTCTGGGCCACCGGGGAGAGCAAGGAGAGCGAGGACGTGGTCCGCATGATCGGGTACGAGCCGTTAGACACCAGCTTCCTCGTCGGGGAGTTCCTCGACCTCGGGTAGAGGAACTTCGCAACGATCTTCCGTCACCGGCGTTTGCCCCCGCCTCCGGTGGTCACCCGGGAGCTGACATGGTCGCTTTGGGTATCTTTTTGGTAAGCACGGAGGGCCGTTCTTTCACAGGGCGCCCGACGTTGCCGGCATCGACCTCGACCGGTACTTCGAGGGCAGGGACCTCGAGGCCCTGACCAGAAAGACCTTCGATCGGCCGGGGCTCGACGTGCGGGGTGTGCTCTCCAGGAGCGATCTCTACGAGAGGGAGGGCAAGAGCCAGCACGCCTTCTGCACCCGCATCGGCCGCGAGTACCCCTACTACGTGCGCGTGCTCGCCAACGCCAGGCCCGACGCCTACTGGATGGACGCGATGCTCCACGAGTTCGGCCACGCCGCCTACGATAGGCACGTCAACCCGAGGCTCCCCTACCTCCTGCGCAGCTACGCCCGCGCCAACACCACCGAGGCCATCGCCCTCATGATAAGCCCGCTGGTCGACGGCCCTGGCTGGCTCAGCTCCGTCGCCGGCGCAAACAGGGAAGATCTGGACAGAGACGCCGAAAAGCTAGCGGCGCACCGCCGGGTAGACAGGATGATCCTCACCCGTTTCGTGCTCGTCATGTACCACTTCGAGCAGGCGCTCCACGCAGACCCTGATAGCGAGGAGTTGAACTCGGTGTGGTGGGACCTGGTCAAAAGGTTCCTCTACGTGGACCCTCTACCGGGGCGAGACGAGCCCGACTGGGCAGCGGTCATCCACGTCGCCGTCGCCCCCGTCTACCACCACAACTGCATGCTTGGGCAGTTGATCTCGGCCCAGCTAAGGAACTACCTGGAGTCCCACATAACGCAAGGCCCCTTCTACGACAACGAGGTCGCCGGCCGCTACCTTCTCGAATCGTTCTTCGGCCCCGGCGCCCGCGAGAACTGGCGTGACACCCTCCTACGCGCTACCGGAGAGCCGCTGAACCCCGAGCACTTCGTAAAGGCGCTCGCCTAGCGGCCCATCCGGACTGGGATCTCGACGCCCTCGAAGGTGCCGTCGCGGGCGCTCCCGGTTCCGACCCTGAGTTTGCCCCGTCCCGAGAATGAGGGGAGGTCGAGGGTGGCTTCGAAGTATCCCCAGGTGTGGCTCCAGTCGTTACTCCCAACGGTCCTGCGCACCAGGATTTTTCCGCGCGGGCCGATCAGGGTGATGGTGTTCGCCGCCCCGGGGTTGCGGGAGTAGCCGTTTACGGTGAGGGGGTCGGAAATTACGGAGTTCGGACGAGGCTCGATGAGAACCGTGTCCCCGCCCTGCGCCGGGGGCGCTACGTTCTGGTCTTCTGCCGCCGGCTTGAAGTCCAAGATCAGTCGGGCCGGATCTTCCAATCCGAGCACCCTGTAGCGGAAAGGTTTGCGCGCGAGGAAATCCACGAACATGCCGTCGTCGGGGGCGCGCACGACGTGGAAGCTTCCGAGCAACCCTTCTCCGAACTTGCCGCCTGAGACGCACGTAGCGTTCGCCGAAGGCAGGTCCACGCGCATCAGCCCGTCGCCTTCCGGGCTGGTCAGGGTCCAATCGGGCATAGTCCCGGCGGGTGCCTCGCCGGTGCCGAGATCTATAACCGCCCGCTCGTAGTCACGGTGAACCCCGTAACGCACCGCGAGCACCGTGTCTGCGTCGTAGCCCGAACCACCGCTGTCCGCGGTTTTCTCGCCGAACGTGACGTGTGAAGACACGCCTGCCGCCTCGGCGAGGTCTCCGTCGATGTGGGAGACCCCGACCGTGGATTCAGGCACCCCGCCGGAAAGGCTCTTCCTCGACGTCTCCACGGCATCGGACGCGGTGCCGGCAGACGCCCCCACGTTTCGAACGGCCTTACCAGCATCCAGGCAGCTGGCGAGGAGCGCGGCCGACACCAGCGAGAGCAGCAGTAGGGCGGAGATCCGCCTCATCTCCCGCCCCCGCCGGGCCATGCTCGCGCGTTCACGTTCACATAAAGGTATTCGGTCATCGGCGCGGGCTATTGTAGGGGAATACGCTTTGCAAGATGCTTAAC